>CAMZNS010000023.1 GCA_947313855.1 uncultured Deferribacteraceae bacterium | reverse complement strand
TGTGCTAGCCGTGTGTTAGCGTGGTCGTGTGGTCGTGTGGTCGTGTGCTAGCCGTGTGTTAGCGTGGTCGTGTGGTCGTGTGGTCGTGTGCTAGCCGTGTGTTAGCGTGCTAGCGTGGTCGCCATATCGCCGCCAAGCATTTGCTGTGGACTATGCTTGTCCGGTGATGTATAATCGTAAATAGTTAACCCTAAACACACAAACAAGGTGTTTGCTTGAATTACCATATTCATGCAGGAAGATGCGGGGAAGCCTTTGTGCCTACTGCTAAAACATCGTTTGCGGATTGCTTGGGTTAGGAGGATACATGTTTGATTCCATGGTAGTTGAGTCCAGTTCAAAGCTCTTTCTTTTGCTGCTCACATACGCGTTTTATATTTTCAGTGTACTGCTTCTTCTTCGTAGTGTTATCACTCGCCAAGAGCTTAACTTCAACACTGTAGGGCGTTTAATCGGCTCCCTAACCTCGAAATACATCCCTGAACGCCTGTCAACCCTTCAGGTGCAGATGCTTTTAGGGTTGGTGTCCGTTGCTTACGTTGTTGGTGGCATGTTCCTCGTTCGCGACTTCAGTCTTGCACAGTCGGTTCCGTTTATTGTGCGTGTGTTGAATTTCTACATGGTTGTGGTATTTGTGTCCCTCATAATTCTGTCCAATTCTCAAAGCACTAATGCTAGCATGCTTGTGACCCTCTTTCGTCGTGTTGGTCAGCAGTTGTGCAATACTGTTTCGTCGCTTATTCCTATTCGTTCGAACGTATTTTATATTTTGGTTGCATTTCTGTTTTTGGTTATTTATTTTTCGGTAATTTTTGTTATCCTTATTTTAGAGTCTCTCACTCGTGGTATCTCTTTTGATATTGTTCGGATGCTTTCAGTGAGTTTTAGTTTTACAACAGCCGGAGTACTATCGTTTTTGAGTTTTTATGCCATGCTTCTGTTTTTCAGGGTTTTGCTTTCGTGGTTTTCGCCCGATCCTCGCAACAATTTTTATATACTTTTGTATTACTCGACGGAGTCGTATTTGGGTTTTTTCAGACGTTTGATCCCTTCGGTTGGGATGTTTGATCTATCGCCTATTGCTGCATTGGTTTCGATTTATGTGATACGCAATATATTAATTTTGTTTTTGTAGTAAACGTGGTATTCTTGCTGTAATTGCTGTCATTTTCATGATTGCTCCTACTTTTTCGCCAACACTGGCAAGGCTTAGTTGATTTAATTTTGGGGTTACTTTATGTTGATTTTTAGGCTATTTTTTACTGTATCTGTCTTATTGGTGTTCCTTGTTTCATATGTTAGTTTGGGATTAGAGTTGCAGGGAGCGGTAGTTTTTATTGTTGCGACCCTTGCTATGGCCATAGTTTTGGATGTTTTGGCGTATTTTCTTAAGGTATACACAAATTATCGAATAATATCGGGCTTCCTTTTCGCATCTTTCTTCCTTCTTGTTGGATCGTTGGCTTACACCTATTGGGGTGGTGTGTTTTTGCAGCAGGAAGCGATTAAGATATCTTTCTTCTTTGTTGTTCTGTATTTTGGATTTTTGTTCGGCTACAAAAACTATCGTTTTACACGAAGAATAATTGTCATGGTGTTCAAGCAGGGTACGAAGTCGCCCCATCTTGCCCTTGAAGAGAAGCGACTGGTAGTGGACACCTCTGTTTTAATCGATTCTCGTATTTCAGGGATATGCGAAACAGGCTTCATCGATGGTCAAATACTCATCCCGAACTTTGTTCTCCATGAGCTCCAATTTATTGCCGACTCACAAGATCATTTGCGTCGTCAGAAAGGTCGACTGGGTCTCGAAACCCTCAAAAAGCTCCGGGAGATACCAACCATAACCGTATCAGTTGACGATGTTCCCGTTTCGCAACTCCCTGTGGACGAACGGTTGGTGGAATTTGCTCAAACCAAGCGAGCACGACTTATCTCCACCGATTTCAACCTTCTAAAAGTTGCAGAGATACGCGGAGTCAGCATCCTCAACATTAACGAGCTATCCTTGGCGATGCGTCAAACAGTACTCCCTGGCGAAACTCTTAACGTAACGGTTGTCAAAGCTGGCAAGGAGCACAGGCAGGGGGTGGCATATCTTAACGACGGCACAATGGTTGTTGTGGAGGATGGTGTGTCGCTAATCGGGAAGAAGCTGGATGTTCGTGTTGTTAGCCTGTTGCAAACAGAGTCGGGTCGCATCATATTTACGAACCAAGTTCACTAGGCAATAGCATCTTCGCTCGACCCCCGTGTGCACGTTGACTTAGCCGTTGCAGGTGGTTGCAGGTGTTGCGGTTGCGTGGCGGTAATAACTCGGGGTTGTACTGGTCGAATAAGCAAAAGGGTGGTTTATGATGAAAAAAGTTTTGGCGGGGATGCGTCCTACGGGTCCCCTGCATTTGGGTAACTACTTCGGTGCGTTGAAAAATTTTGTGGAGATGCAGAACTCCACGGATTACGATACCACGTTTTTTATTGCCGATTGGCATGCTTTGACCACGAATTACGAAGATCCTCAGGATATCAAAGGGAATGTGCGTGAGGTTTTGCTAGACTACCTTGCTTGCGGCATAAGTACCGAAAAAAGTAGGGTTTTCATTCAATCTCACAACCCTTATCACGCCGAACTGTTCCTCATCCTCAGCATGGTCACACCCATTACATGGCTGGAACGGACACCAAGCTACAAAGAGCTTCGGGAAAATATTGCGAACAAAGACCTATCCAACTACGGTTTTTTAGGTTACCCTGTTCTGCAAACGGCTGATATTGTTTTGTACGATGCAGATCTTGTTCCCATCGGAGTGGATCAGGCTCCCCACCTGGAAATATCGAGGGAGATTGTTCGACGATTTAACCACCTCTACAACACAGATGTCTTGAAAGAACCGCAAGCTATGCTGTCTGAATCCTCCAAACTACTCGGAACAGATGGTCGCAAAATGAGCAAATCCTACGGCAATGTTATCATGCTGAAACAGGATATTAATCAAGTGAAAAAGATGCTCAAAACCATGAAAACCGATGAAAGTCGTCAACGTCGTACCGATGCTGGAAACCCCGATATCTGCCCCGTATACGACTACCACAAGCTTTTCTCAACCGACGCAGAGCTGGCTGAATGTGCAACAGGGTGTCGTAGTGCTAGTATCGGCTGTATCGATTGCAAAAATATACTTATCCCCCATATTGTGGCGTTTTTGGAGGGGATTCAGAGCAAACGAAAGGTACTGGAAGCAGAAATATCTGACCCTTACGAATTCCTCGCCCCACACAGCACCACATCCACGGAACAGGCAGGACGACGCGTGGACTCTGTTCGCCGTGCCATGGGGATTTAAGGCTCGGAACACGATAATCAACACACGATAATCAACACACGATAATCAACTCAAGGACGCAAAACACATGGCAAACCACAAACCTGACTCAAATGCAGAAAACCTTACGTCATCGGGGTTGCGACTCAATAAATACCTGGCAACACACTACGGGTGCAGTCGACGCGATGCCGACAGACTCATTGACGCCAAACGTGTGAAGATAAATGGACGTGTGGCTGTGTTGGGTGATACCCATCAGGCTGGAGACGTTGTGTCTGTTGACGATACCCCCGTTCGTGAACAACAAGAGTACACCTACATCAAGTTCTACAAACCCAAAGGTATGCTCTCAACATACGCCTCAAACACTGTGGACACCGAAGGAAAGGCAACACTCATGGATATTCCTCAGTTCGCCAAAAACAAACTCCCATATGCTGGGCGATTAGATTACGATAGCGAAGGGCTGATGATACTCAGCAACCACCGTGAGCTGGTGAGTAGCCTGTCACACCCGTCGTCTCGCTCTAGCAAGGTTTACCGCGTATGGGCATCGCGTAGCCTCACACCCAACGAGATTCGTGACCTTGAGGCGGGCATCTCCTACAAGGGGTTGCAGTACGCCCCCTGCCATATCCACCCCATAGGAACCAACAAGTACAGCGTTACCCTTTACGAAGGCAAAAATCGCCAAATTCGCAACATGTTCCGGTTCATGGATATTCATGTTCGTCGCCTTGTTCGTGTTAGTGTAGCATCTGTTCGGCTGGATGGCATGAAGGCTGGCGAATTCCGCACCCTGACTGCTCAGGAGGTTGCATCTTTGGGGTCGCGTTCAGCGAGTCATGGTTCGCAGTCGCAGTCGTCGTCATCGTCGTCACCGTCATGGCGTAGCACTCGCTCCTCGGGGCATGGTTCGCAGTCGCAGTCGCAGTCGTCGTCATCGTCATCGTCATCGTCGTCGTCATGGCGTAGCACTCGCTCCTCGGGGCATGGTTCGCAGTCGTCGTCATCGTCGTCGTCACCGTCATGGCGTGGCACTCGCTCCTCGGGGCATGGTTCGCAGTCGTCGTCATCGTCGTCGTCACCGTCATGGCGTGGCACTCGCTCCTCGGGTAGGCAGAATAAGCACTAGGGTAGGGCGTATGTTTCGATTTAAAAAGCTTAGGCGTGCCAACAGAAAAATAATCAAATACACATTTTTTCTAGCAGTGCTAGTGCTTTTCAACTACTACTCGTCCATATTTTTCTCAGACTACGGATCCCTATCCAACTCTAGCATCCTCAGCTTTTTTCTTGTTAACATTAACCTCATCGTTTTCACAATACTAATTTTCGTTGTCTTCAGTAACCTTGTTCGCCACTTTGCTGATAGGCGTAACAACCTTTTCGGCTCGAAGATAAAGCGTCGTGTGCTGGTCTTCATGACGATTATCACCGTTATCCCGATATTTACCATGGCGTTTTTCTCGATTAATATTATCAACTCCACTATAAACAAATGGTTTGAGTCTCGCGTTGAGGAGTCCCTTTACGGCTCCCTGACCCTCATGAGTCAGTACCGCGATAACCTTGGTCGCGATCTGGCCGACAGGGGGATTGAGCTGTCGTTGACCATTACCAACAACCGCTTGACCTACACTTACGAGCGGGATGCACTTCAGCGTGTTATTTCAGATCTGACCAACACAACCATTGTTGACGGTATCGAGGTTTTGTCGGCCTTTGGTGGTGTTATTGTTGAGAGTGGCGACAGTTTCTTCTCCTACTCCGACCTAATCACAAATCAGTCGTTGGCAAACAATATCGATATTTACGCTCAATCCATCTCCTACGGTTATCGTGTTAAGGGTGATCGCGAGATTTTTTGGACAATTGTGCCTGTTTACTCGCAGTACGACGACGGGGTACTACTTGCCAAGGTGATGCTTTATCGGATTGCGGGCACCATCGACGCCCAAACACTAGGGCAGATCGAGCAGTCCTACACCAATTACAAAGACATCAGTCGCTTCTCCTCAACCCTCAAAGTATCGCAAATACTTATTATTCTAGCACTAGCGTTAGGTTTAGCACTGTTGTTCTTAGGTGCAGCCTTAGTTTTCGCCACCTCACTCCTCAAACCTATTCAAGAGCTTGCGGATGCGGCAATTAATGTTGCCAAAGGGAACATGAAGGTTCGGGTAGCTGAGGGTGGCTACGACGAAATATCACGACTAATGTGGTCGTTTAACTACATGCTAGACGAACTCGCAAGCAAGTCTGAAGCCCTCTCGGAACAAAAAGACGCACTGGAAAAAATGTATAGCCAACTCAGCAACAGCAACCTCTACATTGAAGCCATTCTCGACAATGCACACATCGCACTAACACTCTACGACCACAATCTGGAAGAGCTACAAACCAATCGCGATGCACGCATCCTTATGCAGGAATATCGAGGACTACAGGGCACCATACATAAAGAGGTACACGACCTGATTAACACCACCTCACCGCAAATAGGCACATCACGACAGATGGAATGGGTTGGATCTAGTGGCAAAATTGCCATCTTAGAGATAAAACTAGTTAAGATTATTGCCCTAGATGACGATACTAATTCCAATAGTGGTGCGTATCGATCCGAAAGCGTACTAGTTATTATCGACGATGTTACGGACTTCATCCAAACAGCACGAATGAGGGTGTGGCAAGATATGGCACGCAAAATTACCCACGAAATAAAAAATCCACTAACACCCATCAAACTCAATACCGAACGCATGGCTCGCAAAGCTCTTGCACAAAATATGGATCGCAACGACTTAGGCGAAATAGTACTAAAAACATCGGAAATTATCATCAGCGAAGTAGATAATATGCTCAAAATGGTGGAAGAATTCAACATCTACACAAGTATCTCCGACTTCTCACCAGAAATAACAAAACTCAAACCACTAATGGAATCAACACTAAACCTCTACGACAACGCATACCCAGATATCAAATTTGTCGTGGATTGCACCGATAACCTCGAATTGATGGCGGATAATCAACTGCTAAAACGATTGTTCATCAACCTCATAAACAACAGCGTTCACGCCATGGGGAACACCCCCGAAGGCAAAATAGAAATGACAGCAATGATGGCTGAAAATAACACGGTCAACATTAGCGTGAAAGATAATGGCAAAGGGATAGACGGTAAACACTTAGACAAAATATTCACACCATACTACAGCAACAAACCACAAGGAACAGGGCTGGGATTGGCAATTGTTCACAAAATAGTGGAGCAACATCGTGGCAATATCTCCGTGGAAACACAAAACGGGCAGGGCACAGAATTCAAAATAACTCTACCAATAAAGTAAACAAATTTCGCAAATAAGAGGTTTACAAGTGACAACAGTAGTTATATAATGAAATGTTAGTAGTAGGGGGCTTTGATAATGTATTCCAAAGATAACTTTTCAACTTTTGAACTGAAAAATGTGGGGCTCATATCGCTCATCACATACTTCGCCATATCAGTTTTCATATCCATAGCCTCGCTGGTCGCAATCTATGTCGCTTCAGTCTACAGCAATAACAAAAATGTAGAGTTTGTCGAAGCATCATATGTTGCCAAAAATGTCGAAATCGGTGTGGACGACTACAAATTCCTACTAAGCCTCTACCTGTCAAGCCCCACAAACAACGTAGTCGAAGCTATTAACGATTTACACAAAGAAATTTATGGCAATATCCTTTCAATATCCAAATCCTACAAAAATACGCAATACCAACAAATGGTAGAAAGATTCTCTGCACTAGATGGTGTGTTCTCACGGCTAGCACAAAAATACGGAACCTTCTACTCAAGCGAAGATAGTAGCAAGGGATCCAAAGCCATACTAATCAGGCAACTTAACGCTCAGATGGATGAAGTTCTACAAACAGGCAGTGTTGACTTAATAAAAATCTATATTGACTACTACCAAATTGCAATCGGATCACTGCAGGACAATAGCTTTGTAGTGGATACCTTTGCCAATACCACAAATATCGATAGCCTCAAAGTGTACCGCGATAGCTATGTCGCAGCTATTGAACGGGCACCCATTAACCCACTAATCAAAAGAAACCTTCGGAATGTGTTTGACGCCTACACCAAAGACCTCACAGCATACTACAGCGATATTCGGTCGATGTGGAGCCCCAATGGTATTGCCACACTCGCAAAAGCAGAGCTGGTAGAAACCTTAGACATACTATCTGAAAGCAACTCCAAATACTTAAGTGAGATTAGTAGCGAAAATGACTCAGCCTTAGCCCTGCTACGTGTACTAAATATTGCACCAATTGCACTCATGCTATTCGTTTTCTCCGTGCTAGGACACCTACTACGTACCAAAATACTCCTCCTCAAATCTGAACTACGAAAAATACTCCTATTCACTGGGCACCCCATAGATGTTGCCGATAAAGTTGGCAACTTAGGTAGCGTACGACATGCATCCGGTAACGAAATAGAATACACATTCCGATTCCTGAGGTACATTCGCGCGAGGCTGCACTACATACTGATAAGTGCCTTAGGAGTAAGTAGGCAGGTCTCACAAGATGTGGATGTCATCAAAGACGAATCGGTCAACCTATCAGCTAGGTTCAACAACCAAACAACAGCACTCTCAGGGATTGCCGATACTGTGTCGGATGTGAGCACAAACTCCATGGTAATGGTTGGACTACTAGAGCGGATGAAGTCCGACGTCTCCATCGCCCGAACAAGTGCACTCTCAAGCAGCAACAAACTAGACTACACCATAGGTATTGTTAGCGATATACATGACCAAGTGATAAACCTGTCGCAGACCATCGACCGCATCGACGAATTCGCAACTGAAATCAACAGCATACTAGACGCCATTAGCAGTATTGCTGAACAAACAAACCTACTAGCTCTCAATGCCGCCATCGAAGCCTCTAGAGCAGGTGATGCTGGTAAAGGGTTTGCCGTTGTTGCAGACGAGGTTCGCAACTTGGCCGAACTAACACAAAAATCTGTCCTAGAAATATCGACCATAATTAACACATTTGGTGCCGATAGCAAAAATGCCAATAGAAGTATGAGTGCCACGGTGGACAAGGTTAACAAAGGAAGCAATACCATTCGAGAGGTGCGAAGTGCTTTTGACGAAATGGGATCGATTGTTGCCAGTGTGGGCGAACGTACCGACAATATCCTTGAGTCGTTCAATAAGCAAAACAACGACATCCATACAATTAGCTACAAAATTCACGCCGTCTCCGACGACATCGATGGCAGTAATGCTACACTAGAAAATGTTACCGGATCGCTGTCAAAACTCTCTGAGGGATCCAACAAACTAGGGGCTCTCATCGAAACATTTGACCTAAGGATGCCAGTACCTATTTACGACCACAACACAAGGGACTACCCCGTTGGCACAACCTTTACCAGCAGTAACATCGATCTTGCCAGCGACCTAACCGAGAAGGGGTGGCGCAATGATGGTACTGAGCCCAATCAACCCAAAGGGAGCAACAAGGGTGGGGGCGACGGCGACGCTAATGTTGGCGACAGGGATGGTGCTAAACCTAGCACGACTAGTGGGCAAACATCGGTATAGATCGTATGATATCTGATTCAAAGTTTGACCTAGTATCATCCTACGAACCATCGGGCGATCAACCTAAGGCGATCAAAGCCCTTGTGGAAAACTACAATGATGGTGTGGACAAACAGGTACTACTCGGTGTTACAGGCTCAGGCAAAACGTTCACCATGGCAAACGTTATCCAACAGCTCAACGTTCCGACCATAGTCATTGCCCACAACAAAACCTTGGCAGCACAGCTTTATGGCGAATTTAAAAAATTCTTCCCCAATAATGCTGTGGAATACTTTGTTAGCTACTATGACTACTATCAACCTGAAGCCTATGTTCCTTCGGCGGACAAGTATATTGAAAAAGATGCCACCGTCAACGAAGAGATTGAGAAGCTTCGCCACAGTGCCACACGCTCTTTAATGGAGCGGAAGGACGTTATCATCATCTCATCCGTGTCTTGTATCTACGGTTTGGGTTCCCCTGAATCATATTCTGATCAGATAATAACCTTTACTGTTGGTGATGCCATCGATTTCGATACCGTCACTGAAAAACTAGTTTTTACGCGGTATAATCGTGGCGATTACGAGTTTGAACGGGGCTGTTTTCGCGTCAAGGGTGATGTTATCGAAATATTCCCATCTTACGAAGACTCAGTCGCCTATCGTATTGAATTTTTCGGCGATGAAGTTGAAAAAATATTCCGTGTAAACCCTTTGCTTGGTGAGGTTTTAGAGGAGGTGGAGACGGTATCCATCTACCCCAACACCCACTACGTAGCACCCGACATATCCTTGGATATTGCTATTGCTCAGATAAAAGAAGAGCTTCTGAAAACTTGTGCAATATTCCACGAGTCGGGCAAGATTGTTGAGGAACAGCGACTGTCGCAGCGAACCATGTATGATATCGAAATGATACGTGAAACGGGCTACACGAAAGGTATTGAGAATTATAGCCGTATTTTTGAGGGGCGGGGAATAGGAACGCCACCATCAACACTTCTGTCCTACTTCCCCAAAGATGCTCTGACTATTATCGATGAAAGCCACATGACGTTGCCGCAGATTCGTGGCATGTCTAGTGGTGACAGGTCGAGGAAGATGAAACTTGTTGAATACGGCTTCCGATTGCCATGTGCGTTGGATAATCGCCCGCTTACGTTTGATGAGTTCAACGAAAGAACCAACCGCACCCTCTATGTTTCTGCCACCCCAGCTGAGTATGAGCTTGACAGGAGCGAGGGTGTTGTTGTCGAACAGCTCATACGCCCCACAGGTCTTATCGATCCCCCCATCGAAATTCGACCATCACGTACTCAAGTTGACGATCTTCTCGCGGAGATACAAAAGGTCAAAAAAGATGGCGGTCGTGTTCTCGTGACCTCTCTGACCAAAAAATCGGCCGAAAAAATTACGGATTACTTCTCAGAGGTGGGCATACAGGTTAAGTACATGCACAGCGATGTTGACACCCTCGATCGTATCCGCATTATCCGAGAACTTAGGCAGGGCTCAATCGACGTACTGGTCGGCGTAAACCTACTCCGTGAGGGGCTAGATATCCCTGAAGTGGAGCTTGTGGCTATTCTTGACGCTGATAAAGAGGGGTTTCTTCGCTCAGAGCGTTCGTTGGTGCAGACTGTTGGTAGGGCTGCCAGGAACCTCGATGCTCGTGCCATCTTCTACGCAGACAGCATCACAAACTCCATGGAGCAAGCCATGAAGGAGACTGAGCGTCGACGCAACAAACAAATCGCCTACAACAAAGAACACAACATTACGCCAACCACTGTTCGTAATGATATTGTGAATATTCTTGAAAGTATTTACGAAAAAGATTACATGACCATCGAGCTGGAAAACCCCGACTACGAACCAACAGGCACGGTTAAAGGTGATATCAAAAAGCTTGAAAAACTAATGTACGAGGCGGCAAAACAGAGGGACTACGAAAAGGCAGCAAAATATAGGGATATTATCTTAGAGCTGAAGGCAAAGTAGGATGGTGCTGACGGTACTCTGTTTTTGTACTAGCCTTAGAGCTCTGCGATGTGTATAATGTTAGGGGTAGCGGTGTCGCCATCCCGTGATAACTATTCCGTGATAATCAGACCTTGGTAGTCGCCCAAAATAAGCTATAATTCAGGTGTTTATATTAATATGAGTATTCAAGAAAAGGGGGAAACAACCCCCATGGTGCAACATAAGTCGACGACAACCACCGAGGGAACAACCACCGAGGGGAACGCAAATCCACCCACACCACCACGCAAACCACTCTGGCATCGAATCTTACTAATAATTGGTAAAGCATTTGTTGCACTCGTAGTACTAGGTATTGCCGGAATTCTCGCCTTCGCAACACTAATCTACTTCCTAAACAAACAGCTACCATCCGACGACGAACTTCACAACTACACCTACAGCACCCCCTCGGTTATTTACGACAGAAACGGCGAACAGATAGGACTGCTCGGTACCTTCAAACGTGAGCCTGTCCCACTCGAAAAGATAAATACATGCCTGATTAACGCCACCATTGCCATTGAAGATGAACGCTTTTACGAACACCAAGGGTTTGATCTGCGTGCTATTCTGCGTGCGGCGAAGGCTGATATTATTGCCAGAAGCGTGGTAGAGGGTGCCTCCACACTTGACCAACAGGTTGCACGAAACCTATTCCTCACACGTGATCAAACAATTATCCGCAAACTCAAAGAGGTGATTATCGCCTACAGGATGGGGAAAGTGCTCTCCAAAGATGAAATCATAACACTCTACCTCAATGTTGTGCCCTATGGACGTGGTGCCTATGGGATACAAGCCGCAGCTGAAAACTACTACGGCAAAGATAATATGGAACTGACCATCTCCGAATGTGCCACAATTGCAGGGCTACCACAGGCACCATCATACATCTCGCCACACCTTAGTATCGAACGTGCCACAGCAAGGCGAAACCGTGTATTGACACGCATGTTTGAAGACGACTACATTAGCGAAAAAGAATACAGCGATGCAATAACAACAGAAATCACCATCATCGACAAAGTGGAACCACGACGCAAGTATGCCAACTACTTTGTAGACTACGTAATAACCGAACTTAAACGTGTCGCAAATATCACAGACTACCTGGACAATGGTTACACTATTCACACAACCCTAAACCTAAACCTGCAAGAGGAAGCGGAAGAGGCTGTTGAACTAAACCTCATCGATCTAGCAAAACGTCAAGGCTTCACCGGAGAACTAAGCCGATTCGCATACGAAGATGCCACCCAAGAGGTACAAAACAAACTCACCGAAATAGCACAAAATAACGCTCAAGGGAACGAAAAAACTCAAACCAACACGAACATTGAACTAGATGTGGACACCTTGGACAACATGGTTGTAACCAACAAAAAACAGCTCAACACTGCCATTGCAGAAGGATCACTACCACCACCAGAACTCTATACAGAAACCTACAAACAAACGGTAAACAACCTCTACAACAAACAACTCACAGACGTACCAAGCTACCTCGGAAAAAGAGGGGTGGAAAAAGCACTAGTCATATCCCTAAACAGAACCTTCGCAAGGGTATTACCTCTAAACAACACAACGGTGAACCTACTCGTAAACCCAAGTATCAACCGTGCCAACAAAATACGCGTAATACGTGGAAACTCCATGCTCATACCATTCAGTAGCACAAGGTGGGCTGCAAATAGTAGCGACAAAATCGCAGGCAAATCCTCTGGCGTCACATCCATGCTACAAGTACTCGAAACCAAGGATGTTGTCTACATCACACCAACCAACAGACTCTACAACCCCCAAGACAACAAAAGTGAATACTTAGCATACCTATTCCAAGAACCAACAGCCGAAGGTGCAATGCTAAGCGTAAACAAAAACAACGAAATCGTTGCCATGGTGGGCGGATTCAACTACTACAAATCCGTCTACAACAGAGCATACCAATCTTACCGACAGATGGGAAGCTCCTTCAAACCCATCGTTTACGCAACAGCAATCGAAAATGGTTATGCTTTCGCCGACTACGTGGACGACATACCCATCATCAAAGAGGGACAAAATAATACCACCTGGAAACCAAGCAACTACAACGAAATATTCTACGGCACAACAACTTTTGCTGAAGGATTAGCAAAATCAAGAAACACCGTAACAATACTGCTGGCAGAAAAACTAGGTCTAGAACGGATACTAAATATGACCAAACGATTCCGCTTCTCCTCCGAAATGCCAAACGACCTAACAGTAAGCATCGGTGCCGGATCAGCCTCTGTGATGGAGGTGGCATCGTCGTTTAACGTCTTCAATAACCTAGGAATATACCAAGAACCTGTAGCTATTTTAGATGTGTGGAACGCCGAAGGAGTGCTTGTGTATTCGGCTAGTGGCGATTATGGCAATGCTACCGATAACGATACAGCCACCATCGCCGACGACGAACTGCTCGCCACCATCACCGACGACGATCAGCCCATGTTTAGCGAACCGAATCGAATTCTCGGCGAATCAGAGGCGTATGAAGTTCTTACGGTTTTGGAGGATGTGGTCAATAAGGGTACAGCAATTTCGTTGAGGTCGGTGGGACGTCCGTTGGCGGCAAAAACTGGAACAACCAACGACTACCGTGACGCTTGGTTCGTGGGTATGTTCCCCAACCTACTAACAGTTACTTGGGTGGGGTTCGACAACTTCACAACCTTGGGTAATGCTGAATACGGTGCACGTGCAGCTCTGCCCGCTTGGCGACGCTACACTAGTGGTATTATCGACGACCTGCCTTACGCACTGTTCCCCTTGCCAAAGAATGCCACATCTGTTCGGTACTATAAAATCGACTCCAACGACTACTCGATTAGTGATTCCCTTGTGGATGACTACTACTTTTCGCCGTTTATATTGGATGACGAGGGCAAGCCTATCCGTAAGGGGGAGTAGTCAGTTGGGGGAGTAAGGGAGTTGGTGTAAATTTCTAGGTGTGTTGCTGGT
>CAMZNS010000022.1 GCA_947313855.1 uncultured Deferribacteraceae bacterium | reverse complement strand
TCAGAAAATAGACTTATCGCAATATTACTATTAATGCTGATGTTGACACTCGTAGTCGTAACAGCCTGTGGATCGGGCTTGAAGATTGGCAGTAGCCCGCCTGAGGATAGCGTCCCCCCCGACCCCCTCGATCCTTACCAACCGGTTATCCCACCCGATACCAAACCTGCACCTGTACTTAATATTTCACGCACATTATCTGTTCAATTTGGCATTTCAGCACCCTACAACCAACACACATCCAATTATACCGCTAGCTTTTTTATTAGCAGTCCGATCCCCTCAACTACCTCCAACGATACGATGAACCGTGGCAACAGTCTCGGTCACTACACCTACGCCAAGGGGATTAACTCGCAGGGGGTAGTTTTGGCTGATATTCAGGAGTCAACCTTTGCAACGGCTATCTACAATGCTCCCACCCCAGGGTTTGGAATAAGTGATGCGAATGCTAGTGATGCGAATGCTAGTGCTATCGACTCAATATACATCGACGACATGGTTCGCGATGGCGACTATTACCTTGCAACAGCACGGTATCGCAACGGGGAGGGGGAACCGAATGAACAGTTACTGCTTCTGCTCAGTGGCAACTCCCCTGAAGTCTACCACATTACCCCGTGGGATATTTACAACGTCATGGAGCAAGAGAATATGTCTAAATTCCAGCTAAGACATGGCAATACTACTGACGCACAAGGATACATGCCACCACTCATGAAGGTGCACGATGGTAAACTGTTTTACGGTCTGTACAGCTCAGTAGGCACTGACGACGTAAGGTTTATGCTTTTCACCATACCCCTCCCCTTTACGCTTAGTGCGGATGACGATCCTGCCTCGAATCAGTTTACCATGCGTGACACCGACCTTGTTTTATCTTTTAACGTTACCCCTAGTGCAAGCAGGTTTGATCCCAAAAATATCCTCGACGTGGAGAGCTTATACGGCTCGGACATAGTTTATATCCCCACCACCGACGGCATTGAAGAGCGTAGTATCGCTTCAAACTTCTCTTACGGGATAACCATGAGTCGGACTAGTTATCGGGCGATATTTGAACATGCTAGCGAGCACTTTACTGTAGCCGATGCCCGATTCCTCTACCCCCATGAGATAAATCTACCTGCGTATATTCTTTCAAATACGGGTGACCTGCACTACATGTTGTACGATAAAGATAAGCGAAGCCTTGATGCCTCACTAACAGCGAGGGGGGTAGGGAAACACTGGTATCAACACATATTGGTGAACGAGACTATTCTCCTGCTCTACCTTGCCGACAAACAAAAGACAAACAGTCTACGAGTAAGGCGTATCTACAATATTTCCACGGGGGAATTTGCCAACCCAAGAACCGCACAATGGGAACAAACCATGGCAGCAAACTTTGTGTACACACTTGTGGCAGATGCTCAAACCCTTGCCAACAAAGAGTTTGCCCTACTACGTCGAGGGAACGCCGTGTTTCTTCTCAACGCCAGCATTGCCGAGGACACAACCAATAACTCAACACCACTTGCAGACACTATTCAAGTGAACATAACCGACCATACAACATTCAACCCAAATAATGGCGGTCAACTTTATGTCCTCAGCAACAACGGCAAGGAGAATTACTACTACAACCTAAGTGCTAACCGAAGTAGCTTCAATAATCGCCAACCTATCC
Source organism: uncultured Deferribacteraceae bacterium (assembly GCA_947313855.1). Taxonomy (GTDB): domain Bacteria; phylum Chrysiogenota; class Deferribacteres; order CAMZNJ01; family CAMZNJ01; genus CAMZNJ01. The sequence continues at coordinate 42,166 of CAMZNS010000022.1, read as the reverse complement.
ACAACACAAATATTGAAGCAGGGTGCACCATGGACAACACATTCCCCAAAGAGGTATTCGCAAGAGGGATGGTGGGATACCATTGCCCAAACGGAACAAAATACTACTTCTACAACACAAAAGGGTTTCAAGAAGCTACACCCAAAGAAGACGCAATGTATATCCTCATAAACACTCCCATGCAGGGAGCAACACTAGAGCCTTACGCATCTCTTCATTGATTTATTTTACGCAATAATATAGGATAGTCCCATGACAAATATGGCTCATAAGGACATTCGACAGGTACTGTCCTTGCTACGAGAGGATTACAGCAAGTTTGTAGAATCGTACAGAGACGACCTTGTTCGGCTACGTAAAGCTGTCGCACGCGATGGCGACGGTGGCGACGGTGGCGATAATTCCGCCAACACCGATAATTCCGCCAACACCGAATTAATTGCGACCATCGACCTACTACTCGAAGAAAACCCCAAATCACAACACCAATTTCAATCGTTTCGACACAACACCAACAGACTCGCGGAACTGCTCAACCAAACATGGCTCCATAATCTAGGGCACACACCCACACCAAACGTTGCCCATACCGATGATACCCATACCACCACCACAGTAGACATCATGAACGTACCCATACCCAAAACACCAGGGGCGGGTGCCAAAACCATGGAGCTATTGGCAGAAATAGGGGTGAAAACAGTGGGCGACGTGCTCCATGCCCTGCCAACAGACTACAAAATACACGAACTATCCACCACACCCCTTAACGAAATTGCACACACCATGGACACAAATCCACATGTTTTCCGTGTCCAATACTCCAGCGGACAAAATATCCGCACCCGAAATGGCAGAGATATGTTCATCGCAACATTCCAACGAGTGGCTGTTGAAGCCAACTCCGCACACACCAACCACCACAACACGCCGAACAACACGCCGAACAACACTGCCCACAAATTCGCCGAAGGGGGCGTTACCCTAGCTGTAGGAACCAAAACAACCGACAACAGTCATAGCCACAACTATACCGGCGAAACAATTACAGGACTTTGGTTCGGCTCTGTGGGCTACCTGCGTACCATGCTCCGACCGGGCAGAATCTACAACCTCTACGGCACCCTCAAAGAATACTCACGACGACATGCAATATTCTACCCACGAATAATCAAAGACGATGAAATGAACATCATCAAAGCAAAGTACGCCATACCCAAAAGTGTCAAACAAGCAACCTACGCACGAATCGTAAACACTGCTCTAGACAACTACCTAGGGGAAGTAGGGGAAACACTGCCAGAACACATTCGCAACAAACACCACTTCCCAAAACTCGACGACGCACTCAAAACACTACACCAACCCCTAACAACAGCAAACTGCCTAACCATACTAAATCGCGAACACGTCGCCTACAAACGCTTTATCTACGAAGAACTCTTCTACCACCAACTAATGATGCTCATGAGACGAGTTGGATACAGTAGCAGTTGTGGCGAAGTTATGACCATGTCTAGTCATGGCGAAAAACAGATAAAAAAACTACTAGGATTTACACTAACCGATGCACAACGTCGCGTTTTAGCAAACATAATCAAAGACATCTCCTCCAAACACCAGATGAACCGACTCCTCGAAGGGGATGTGGGGAGTGGCAAAACCATCGTCGCATTCATCACATGCATGATCGCTGCCCAAAACGGCTACCAATCTGTCATCATCGCCCCCACAGAGGTCTTAGCCGATCAACACTTCAAAAACCTTACAAAATTCCTAGGGGGCACAAACGAAGAGTGCGTGCTGCTCACAGGATCCATGGGTGCCAAAGAGAAACAGAACGTCAAAACACTAATCGCCTCAGGTGCCATCAACTTCGTAATCGCAACTCATGCCGTACTAGAAGAGAATGTATCGTTCGCCAACCTAGGCATGATAATTGTAGACGAACAGCAACGCTTCGGCGTTTTACAACGCAAAAACCTCATGGCGAAAGGGTTCAACCCACACGTACTACTGATGACAGCAACACCCATACCACGTACTCTAGCCCTTGCCATGTACGGCGACCTTGATCTCTCTGTAATCGACGAAATGCCACCCGGCAGAATCCATATCGAAACAAAAGTGTTCAACAGTCAGTTCACACATGGTGCCCACGGTATCCTCAAAGACGAACTGGAAAAAGGACACAAAGCTTACTGCGTTTACCCCCTTATCAGCGAAAGCGAAAACCTACCCCTTGTGTCGGCTGAGCAGGGGTTCGAAGAGATGACGCAGGTGTTTGGCAAATACGGCGTCGGTCTCATGCATGGACGTCTCAAAGCTTCAGAAAAACGACAACTCATTGACGACTTTACCACCGGTGCAATACAGGTACTCGTATCCACTACCGTTGTCGAAGTGGGTGTCGACGTGAAAGACGCCACCGTAATGATGATCAACCATGCGGAACGATTCGGCTTGTCGCAACTTCACCAATTGCGTGGACGTGTGGGGCGTAGCAACTTGCCCAGCCACTGCCTACTACTACACGACGACAACATCGGCGAGGTATCACGTAGACGACTAGACGCCATGGTCGACCACAACGACGGATTCAAACTTGCTGCCATCGACCTCGAATTACGCGGTGCTGGCGACTTTTTCGGCATAAATCAATCCGGATTACCAAACTTTAAATACGCTGATATCCTTGCTGATGCCCTTATTCTCGAACATGCAAGGGAGGACGCCGAAATGCTCTTGAAAGATGATGAGTTTTTAGATAAAATAAGTAGCAGGGCTGTTGCTCTGTCATTAAAAACAAAATGGAAACACCTTCTAGAATTTTCATTTGTAGGATGAACTTGTATGCGAATAGCCTTCTCGGGATTAATATTTTTATTTATTTTATCCTCCATCCTACTGTTTGGACGCAACGGGATGATCGATATTATTAACAAAAAGGCGATACTCAAAGAGTACATGCACAGACAAGAGATGCTACTAACGAGTATCGAAAACTACGAAATCCAAATCAACGAAATACGCAACAACACGAACATTACCGAAGACCTAATCAAAGCACACCTCTACCTCACTACCCCAAATGAAACACTTTACATTAACCGACCCCTAAATCAGAAACAATACGGCATTTACCTCAATATTTCACAAACTGCAGGCACATCCGACAAACCCAAAACACCCAAACCGATTGCCAATACTTCAGGTATGACGAATTTAGGCGATAGTCAATAGTGTGGTGCAATACATTACTCCCAAACACACTAGGTTTTTATTATGAATGGTAAGGTCTACAAAGTTGACGAATTGTCTAAAGTCATCAACTCCGCTATCGCAACCTTATTCCAAGGGAGTGTTGCTGTTGTGGGGGAAGTCCTCAATCGATCCGTATCACCTGCAGGACACCTCTACTTCTCAATCAAAGACACCAGTAGCACCATCAATGTTGTTATGTTCAAAAACTATGCCCAACTTAACAACATTACTGTCAAAAATGGCGACCTTGTTGTCGTACATGGCGAACTCAATACCTACCCAGCTAGTAGCACCTACCAATTACGTGCTCGACGTGTTGTTTACGAACGCATCGGCGACTTCTACAAACGCTTCGAAGAGGTGCGACGCTTACTAGAAAGGGAAGGACTTTTCGACTCACAAAAAAAACAACAACTAAACAAATACCCAAAACACATCGCCCTCATAACATCATCCCACGGTGCCGCATTAGGTGACTTCATTAAGGTCGCCAACAGTGCTGGTGCAATATTCAAAGTGGACCTCTACAACGTTCCAGTACAAGGACAGGGTGCCGAACAACTCATCACATCAGGGATACAACGTGCCGCCAAAAGCCTTGAACAACGCGGATACAACTACGACGCAATTGTTGTCATGCGGGGAGGGGGATCCCAAGACGACCTAGCAGTTTTCAACAGCGAATCCATTGCTCGAGCAATACACGCATGCCACACACCCGTTGTCTCAGCAATAGGGCACGAACGAGACCAAACAATATGCGACCTCGTTGCCGACGTTGTAGCATCAACACCAACCGACGCCGCCACACTCCTCGCCACCGAATACTCCAATGCACGCAACAAATCCCTCGAAATAGAACAAACCATCACACACATCATTACCCGACGACTAGAAGATAAATGGCAAAACCTCGACCACACATACGCCATGCTACTGCAAATGGTGTCAAGCCATCAGATCAACTCCTACCGTGCTGAGCTAGAAATGCTACTCACCAAAGTCTACTCCTCAATCGACTACGGCTTTACCCGAAATATCGACGCCTACGAAAAACAACTCAAACTCGCACTCAACACTACCATCGCAAAACACAAAAATCAGCTCAACCACCATGCACAAATAGTCCGATCGCACCAACCACAACTCCAAAACCATACACAAATACTCAACTACATGGGCGTAAACTTAAAACGCAATATCATAAACCGAACTCAAACTCTACAACACAAACTAAACAACATTAGTCGAAGATGCTCACCAACACTCATCACCAAAACATGCCAAATATCCAGAGGGAATATCGACGAACAAACAATGAAACTAACGCGATACATGGATAACATACTGTATAACCACAAAAGGACGATATCACGCGATACACAACTTATTATCAATAATAATCCGGAATTATTGTTGCAAAAAGGGTACTCCATCGTGTATCATGAAGGAAACATAGTGGAAAACCTAACAACGATCGAACCACACTCTATCGTTAATATTCAACTCAAAACCGGCTGGCTCAAAGCCGAAGTTTTAAGTGCCACAGATGAAAAAGAGGAGTAAACAACCCCATGGCAAATCGACGAATTCCCATTACACCCAAAGGGTTCGAAAAAGCAAAATCCGACCTGGAAAGGATGAAACGAATAGATAGACGCGAAATCGGTGAAGCAATCAAGGTGGCAAGAGCTCATGGCGACCTCAGCGAAAACGCCGAATACCACTCCGCAAAAGAACAACAAGCTCTACTCGAAACACGAATCATCGACCTCGAAGCCAAAATGACCCTCTTCGACGTAATCGAAACCGATGGACACAATACCGACAAAGTAGAATTCGGAGCTACCGTCAAACTCAAAAATGCCGACACCGACGAACTACGCACATACACCATTGTAGGCGAATACGAATCCGACTTCAGTAGCGGAAAAATATCCATCGTCTCACCAATCGCCAAATCCCTAATCGGCAGAACAATCGGCGACGAAGTTACCGTAACAGCACCCTCAGGAGAATTTTACTACGAAATACTAGAAGTCTCTTACTAAAAAAATACGACACCCCTAAAAATACCCATGACAAATAAATACTTATAAATACTTGTGTCTCTCAAAAAAGGAGCTATTATGAAAAGAATAATAACTACGCCGGTGTCGCTAATCAAAGGAATCTCCGTACAAGGAATCAAAAACCTACTCAGCCCCCTCGTTGTACTATTCAAAAACCTAAACCTACCAAACCAAATAGCAGTACTTAGAGCATTATCAGTAATACCCATCGGATGCCTAATATTATGGCAGAAAGAATTCCTAACCTATCTAGCATTCGGACTATTCGCAATCGCTGCCATTAGCGACTTCGTTGACGGATACATCGCTCGCAAACGCGGACTCATTACCGACTTCGGCAAAGTAACCGACCACATAGCCGACAAATTGCTGGTATTCATCACCTTAGCCGCACTCCTATCCATCGGCTCAGTCGGGTTCTGGGTGTTTGCACTACTACTTGCACGAGACCTCTCCATATCCGTTGTTCGTGACTTGGCATCTAGCAAAGGCGTAATCATGCCCGCAAACATCTGGGGGAAGGTGAAAACAACTCTGCAAATGACCGGTATCGGACTTGTGATTATCAACACTAGCATCTTCGGACAGAGCACAATGATCATAGGAACCATCCTGCTTTACGCCGCTATTGTTGTTGCATGGTACTCGTTCTACACATACTGTGTGCAGTACCTCGCAATGAAAGATCAACATCAATAAAAACAACTTAATCCGTATTCAGGGCATCCGTTTTGGCGTACCCCCGAATACTGGGAGCACAAACTATGCTATCTTATATTCTCGTTATGGGCATATCCTATCTGATTGGTGCTTTACCATTCGGCTATGTCCTCGTAAAACTATCACGCGGAATAGATATTCGCACTATCGGGAGTGGTAGCTCCGGTGCAACCAATGTTTCCCGCGTTTTAGGCTTCAAAGGGTTTATTTATGTTTTCGGCTTCGACCTGCTGAAAGGGTTCATGACCATTATTGCCCTACGTAATCTTACTGACAACGGTATGCTAATTATGGCAAGTGCTATCATGCTTCTTGTTGGTCATGTTTACAGCATATTCCTGTATTTTCGTGGCGGGAAGGGTGTTGCTACCGGTGTGGGTATTGCGTTAGCACTATTCCCCATGGCCGCACTATTTGGCATACTGGGGTTTGCTGTGTCCCTTGTTATCAAGAAAACCGTGTCCATTTCATCCATTACAGCAGCCTTAAGTATGGTCTTTGCTGCGTTAGTGATGGATTACCACTGGACAGTACGTATTTTGGTAATCGTGTTGGCTGGATTTGTTATCTACAACCATCGGACAAATATGAAACGCATTAAGGCTGGAACAGAGCCTCAGGTTGAGATTGTTTCGTTCATCATGCGTAAGTAGGGGGCGTGCATTGAATTCGCCCATGGTAGTTTTGCCACAACTTTTCAACCATATTAGCACGGTGAGCACAGCAGGCACGGCGAGCACTCTGTCCCGCGAAGAACACATCATGGCACGCTGCATCGCTGAGGCATACAAATATCGTGGAACTGTTTCGCCGAACCCTTGCGTTGGGGCAGCTGTTGTTGTTGACGGCAAGGTTATCGCCTTGGAGGCACATCAGCGTTGCGGTGGTCTTCATGCTGAGCGTCTTGCCATCGGTTCCGCCCTTAATCGCCTTGCAGAAACCACCGACGCAACCAACACCACCGACGCAACCAACACCACCGACGCAACCAACATCACCGACGCAACCAACACCACTCTCCCTGCTGGTGGCGAACTATTCATCACCCTAGAGCCATGCTCCACTCACGGACGTACCCCCCCCTGCACCCATATTATTCTCTCAAGTGGCATCAAACGTGTTTACGTTGCTATTCTCGACCCTAACCCTCTGCACTCTGGTCGTGGCATAGAGCTTCTCCGCAACCATGGGATTCATGTTACCGTCGGTGTGATGGCTGAGAGTGCTACGACCCTGCTGGCACCTTTTGCCAAGGGGATTGCGACGCAGACACCGTACATTTTTGCCAAAATCGCCCAAACCCTGGACGGATACACCGCCGACTCGTTTGGCACGTCGAAGTGGATAACAGGGCTGCCTGCTCGAGAACACGTTCACGCCCTTCGACACGGTGCCGACGCCATTCTAACAGGAATAGGGTCTATCCTAGCCGACGATAGCATACTGGACACACGACTACATACTACGACAACTCCTAATCAACACCGCAACCCTAGCGTAATCATTGCCGATACACACTGTCGAACACCGCTGAGTAGCAGGGTTGTGCAACGGTACGCGTCGCAACGGGATGGTAGTGGTAATGGTGACGGCACCGACATGCTGTACATCCTCACTGGGGAACCGCAAAACGCACCACAAGTACAAAAACTCAACAACCTAAGTAGCAGAATCGCCGTCATCACAGTGGACACCAAGGCAGACACCCACACACCTCGCCTAAACCTTTTGCACATGCTACAAACCATTCACAAACTAGGCTTCAACAATGTTATGCTCGAGGCAGGAGCAACACTAACGTCGGCGATGCTCCACGAAAACCACATCGACGCTATTCACATGTTTATCGCACCAAAACTAATATTCGGTGGCACAAACGCTCTACAAATACCACAGCCACCACAATCACCACAATCACCACAATCACCACAGCCACCACAGGGCATCACACTAGGCAACGCCACCACACTCCAACTCAAACACTCACGACAAATAGGGGACGACACACTACTAGAATTTAACGTTTTTCGTACCTGAAAATTTTATCTCTAGCCTGAAACGTGTGGTTGTGATATAATTGCGGAAATCTGTGCTCACGGAGGGAAGACTTTGTTTACTGGTATCATAGAGGAACGTGGAACCCTGAGCCGAATCTCCAAAAGGGGACAAGGACATAACGGGAACGCTGAAGTTTTTATCAGCTGCTCCACTGTTCTTAATGACACAAAAATAGGGGACTCCATCAGCGTTAACGGTATCTGCCTCACCGTCACCAACATGACGCAACACGGATTCAACGCTCACGCAGCACACGAAACACTGCAACGAACAACACTAGGCGACAAAGATATGCAAACTGGTAGCAAGGTCAACCTCGAACGAGCACTCACACTGCAAACACGACTCGGAGGACACCTTGTCGCAGGACATATCGACACAACAGCACATCTAGTCAGCAAGGTAAATGCAGGGGGAAGCCAAACACTACGCTTTACACTCAAACATGGCGAATTCGCAAAATACATCGTCGAAAAAGGCTCCATCGCCATAGACGGCATATCGCTCACCGTTACCATGGTCGCACACAGCACCTTCGAAGTTGTTGTCATACCGCACACACTCGCTAACACCACCCTCGAAAATATCTCAACAGAACAAAAGGTCAACATCGAAACAGACATTATCGCAAGGTATGCTGAAAAACATATGGCAACACTGATGGATACCACCAAAAACAACAACAGCAAACAAAACATCGCAGAACTAATTAACCTACTCTAACAAACTACTGCAAAAAAACAAACACTACTCGGAGAACCAACCCATGTCATACATATGCTCAGTGGAAGACGCCGCCAACGAACTTCGCAAAGGGAACATGATCATCATGGTGGACGACGAAGATAGAGAAAACGAAGGGGATCTCGTATGTGCCGCCGAATTCGCAACACCCGACACCATCAACTTCATGGTAACACACGGACGAGGACTTGTTTGCCTAACACTAACCGACAAACAAGTTCAACAACTCGGACTACCCATGATGAGCATTGGCGACAACAACTCCAAATTCCAAACACCCTTCACATACTCCATTGAAGCCGCTGAAGGGGTAACAACAGGCATCTCAAGCCATGACCGATCACACACCATTCTCACAGCCATTCACAAAGACGCCACTCCAAACCAAATCGCAACACCCGGACACATCTTCCCACTACGTGCACAAAATGGCGGAGTACTCACAAGAGGCGGACAAACCGAAGGATCCGTCGACCTAGCAATCATTGCCGGACTAAACCCGTCAGGTGTAATCTGCGAAATAATGAACGCCGACGGAACAATGGCACGCAAACCCGAACTCATCAAATTCGCGCAACAACACAACCTAAAAATAATATCCGTCGACGCCATCAAATCATACAAAATAAAACACCACACATTCGCCACCCTAGAAGCAGACACAATCCTGCCAACCACTTTCGGCAACTTCAAAATACTCGCGTACTCACACAAATACACCGACGAAGAATGCCTCGTACTCTACAAAGGAACCACACAACAACTACATAACGCAAAAAATATCCCTGTCAGAGTCCACTCCCAATGCATGACCGGAGACGTTTTCGGTAGCTGCAGGTGCGACTGCCAAGAACAACTACACAAAGCCATGACAATAATCAACGAAAAAGGTGCAGGTCTTATAATTTATCAATTGCAAGAAGGACGCAGAATAGGTATAATCAACAAACTAAAAGCATACGAATTACAAGAAAAAGGGCTGGATACATACCAAGCTAACGAAAAACTAGGGTTCAACAAAGACCAACGTGATTACTCCCTACAAGCAAACATACTCCATACACTAGGCGTAAAATCCGTACAACTAATCACAAACAACCCACACAAAATACAGATGCTCACAAAATATGGTGTACATATCGAAAGCACCCTCGAACTACAACCAACTTTCAACAAACACAACGAACGATACCTTAATACAAAAAAAAATAACGGACACAAAATAAACAAACCAACTTAACAAAATAACCGAGGAACACAAACAATGAACCAAAATATCTCCACACACGAAGGACTCTTCAACGGCGAAGGGATGAAAATCGCCATCGTATCCTCCCGATTCAACGACTTTATCGTCAACTCGCTCACAAACGGATGCGTGGACGCACTAACAAGACACAGCGTGGATACAAAAAATATACAGCACTACAAAGTACCAGGGGCATTCGAAACACCAATCGTTGTACAACGACTAGCAAATACACAAAATTACGACGCAATTATCGCACTCGGAGCCATCATTCGAGGTGCAACGCCACACTTCGACTATGTTGCCTCCGAATCTGCCAAAGGACTCGCAAGCGTCGCACTCAAAACCGACACACCAATTATCAACGGAATCATCACAACAGAAAATATTGAACAAGCTATCGAACGGGCAGGAACCAAAGCAGGCAACAAAGGTGCCGAAGCCGCTGTTGTCGCCATCGAAATGGTCAGCCTCCTCAGGAGCATCAAATAAGTGGAACACAAAAATAACTCAACACTACGACAAGCACGATACTATGCTGTGCAAATGGCTTACGCATACAGGCTAAATAACAACTTTACAACAGAACAATTCTGGACAATGGATGGGGCCGAAGGTGCATCCAAATCCAGCAAACGACATGCCGAAACAGTCTTTCTACACTACAAAACACATATGGAATACTGCGAAGGTATTATCACCAAATACTTAGGCAACAGCTGGACAATCGATCGTATCGGCTTTTTCGAGCGTGGGCTCATCTCAAGTGCCATTGTTGAGTTTCTATACATGAATACCCCGATGTATGCAATATTCGAAGAGTATGTTACCGTATCCGCTAGCTTCTGCGATACCAAAACAGTGGACTTCATAAATAGTATTCTAAACAAAATACTGAAGGACTTTGAAAAAAACAAATGAGCAAAACAAAAAATACAAAACATAACGCGAATACCAACGCAAACAACGAAATAGAAGGCGATATCATACACCTAAAACCGCAAGATCCATGGGAAATGACTCAAACACCAATATTCGCCGACTTTGATATCAAAAATAAACGCATCCGTGGATCAATGCTCTACATCGACTTCCTATCTTCTGGAGAACTCACCAAAATAGCAGGCGAAATACCCAAAAGCAAAATGCTATTCGTAAGACGTAAAGAATTCTTCATGCCACAAGGATTCTTCGTTGTAGACTACCAAGACCCAAGGTGTATCGACCAAATAGTGAAATGTGCAAACCAAATGGGGCAAACCAAAGTCATCTACATATTTAACGACGCAACCAAAAGCTTTGTCAAAAAACTAAGAACAGCTCTCAACAAAAATATACAGCTGGGAATACTCAGTATCAAAATGGGAGACTCAAACAAAGACACCACGCCTGACGAACAAAAATCATCTCCTAATCCAAAATGAAAACGAACATAATCGTAACTAAATAACAAAAATACAACCGACGCATTGGGTTGTTTTTATGAACATATTGCAGCAAGTATGCTCTATAAAGTGTGTAACCACAACTACTCACACACACTCTCACACACACAACAATACCAACAAAGAGGATACTTATCATGGAGTCAAATAGAAAAATACACTTCAACATGAACCAAGAAGATATCTCATACGTTAGCCAAATATTCGAATCATACGAAGGGATTGGACTACTCAGAACCATAAACTCCGAAACAACACATATGTGCATCTACACCAATGTCTGGATGGTCGAAAAATGCCTGACACTTATCAACAACCTTATCAAAAAGGAAAAACTAAATATTTTTAACGTACACGTCGAAATATCTTCAACAGTCGAATAAAATACAACAAACTACAAAACAACATAAACATAAATATGGGGGAATACAAAAATGAACAAAACAGACGCAACGGCACAACCGATGGTAGGGAGCTTTGTCAAGCAAAATATGCTTTGCCATGAGGTCACTACCCTCTTAACGAAAGATAATCGTCCGTACCTGAAAATGACACTTGTTGACGGGAAAAATAACCACTTCCCCGCAATTATGTTTAACTCCGATACCCTCACAATCGCCGTCGAAAAAGGGGAAATCTACACAATTACAGGGAACTATCAAGAGTACAACTCCACCATGCAGGTTAAGGTTGTAACCATTGAAGAGGGAACATCGAGCATCGAAGAGTTCCTCCCAAAATCCATATTCAACCCCGACGACATGCTCGCAAGTCTGGAAGATATCATTCGCAAACACATCACCACCCCCCATCTACTGCAACTTGCCGAATGCCTACTAAACGACACACACCGTATGGACGCGTTTACCAAATCCCCCGCAGCAAAGGCTTTGCACCACGCCACCGTTTACGGACTTCTCGAACACACCCTCTCTGTTGTCCGCTTGGCGTTGAGCGTTTGCGACTTCTACCGCACAACCACCAACATGAAAATCAACAGGGAACACGTTATTCTTGGAGCACTATTCCACGACCTCGGCAAGATCGATGAACTCACCATGGTCAAGGGGTTTGACTACACCACCAACGGTCGCCTTACCGGTCATATTGTTGGCTCCGCACGTATTTTGGAAACCTATGCACGGACGCTACCCGATTTCCCTGAAGAGGAGCTTGACCTGCTTCTACACATAATTTACTCACACCATGGGCTCCTAGAATTCGGCTCGCCTCAGGTTCCCAAAACCATTGAAGCATTCCTGCTAAGTCGCATAGACGATCTTGACGCCAAAATGAACTCCATTCAAGGTATCTTTGAGAAAAACGAATTAGAAGAGGGGGAGTGGAGCTACTACGATAGGTTTTTAGAACGCCAAATGTATCGCCACTCATACGGTTCATAAATGCTTCCAGAAGAGCTACGCGAAGCCTGCTTGCAACTCAATAGCAAAGGCTCTGCACTTGCAGAATCATACCTCGCATCACCATCCATCACCCGACTCAGGGAGATTGAAGAGATGATCGCATCAACACCAGACTTCTGGTCACTGACAAATAGTAAGCACCTCCTCAAAGAGAAAGGGGGGATCGAAACATACATCGCCATGGTGAACAAAATCCAAAACACTATGGACGACATCCATACCTTATGGGAACTATACGACGAAGGGGAGGCGGGGGGCTTCGACGATATCGAACCGCTCTACAATACACTGAAAAATATGGTGGACGACCTCGACGTAAAACTCATGCTGGGTGGGGATTACGACGAAAATAACGCCATCGTAACACTCCACTCAGGAGCAGGGGGGACTGAGGCTGACGACTGGTGTGCCATGCTAGGACGAATGTACGACCGCTGGGCCGATAGACGTGGCTTCTCATGGGAAATACTGGACTTCGAACAGGGCGACTCCGCCGGCTACAAATCCATTACCGCACGCATTCAAGGCTCATACGCCTACGGTCTCATGTGCTCAGAAGTAGGCATTCATCGACTCGTACGCATCTCACCCTTCGACTCATCCAGCCGACGACACACCTCCTTCGCCTCAGTTGCCGTACTACCCGAAATCGACGACTCACAACTCGAAATCCAAATCAGTCCGTCCGACCTGCGTATCGATACCTTCCGAGCAAGTGGGGCAGGGGGACAACATGTTAACACCACCGACTCGGCAATCCGCATAACACATCTACCCACAGGGACTGTTGTCAGCTGCCAATCTGAACGTAGCCAACACAAAAATAAAGCCTCAGCGATGAAAATACTAACGTCGAAACTCTTCGACCTACAACAACACCAAAAACTCCTCGAACAGAAAGAGCTGGAGGGTGTCAAAGAGGATATTGCTTGGGGAAGTCAGATCCGATCCTACGTCATGCACCCTTACAAGATGGTGAAAGACCTACGCACAAGGGTGGAGGTTGGCAACGTGGACGGGGTCATGGACGGCAACATCGATATTTTTATCAAGGAATACCTCCTGCACACTTGGCACAACAAAACAAGCTCAAAAACATAATATCTTGAAGTTCTGACCGATACTACTTATATTAGGTGTAAGGTGTCTTTCAGAAGCTAATATTTTATGTTGAAAAATTTATTTGCAAAATATGTATTTATGTACTAACATGCTGTTTATGTATGGCTTATTCTCAATATTTTCAGCACTTTTCAGCTGTACAACGATATGATTAAAGCTTTTGACTAAATTTTATTATGGAGCGTCTTTCCCCCCCCAGACTGCAAGTATCTATGGTTTTATTCAATAAAGTCGGTCAAATAACTTTAAGCAACATGCACTCCTTGGGCAAATTTACCCTGTTCGTAGCCAACGCCATGTCCGCCATTGTTCGACCACCCTACCGACCCCGCCTTTTTATCGGCTTCCTCGACACAATCGGCTTCGGCTCCATGCTTATTGTTGTGCTCACTAGTGCTGCCATAGGTCTTGTTATGGGCGTCCAAGGGTACATCATTCTACAAGCGTTTGGCATTACCTACATTACTGGTGGCATGGTTGCCGTTTCCATGACTCGCGAACTCGCACCTATCCTTGCAGGGCTGATGGTTACTGCCCGTGCTGGGAGTGCCATGGCCGCCGAAATATCGTCCATGAAAGTTGGCGAACAGGTTGACGCCCTTCGTGCCATGGCCGTTAGCCCCTACAGCTACATCATCGCACCCCGAATACTCGCCACAACACTTGTTATGCCCGTACTTATGAGCATCGGTCTTGTTGTCAGCCTTCTCAGTAGCTACCTCCTTGTTGTCGTAATCCTTGGCGTCAACGACTACATGTACCGCCAATACGTAGATCTGCTCCTGTCGTTCAGCGACTATGTTAAAGGGATGATTAAAGCGGCGGTGTTTGGGTTTATCCTCAGCTCCATTTCGTGCTACCAAGGCTACTACTCCCGTGCCGATGCCACTGGTGTCGGCGTTGCCACAACAAATGCTGTGATATGGTCAAGTGTTATGATACTTCTTTCCGACTCAGTGCTAACACTAATACTTTTTTAGGGGACACTTATGAAAAGCAACACCCCTGATATGAGGGATGTCATTGTCGAATTCCAAGGCGTTGCCAAACGTTTCGGCACGCAGGAAGTACACAAAGATATTACACTGAAAATACCCCGTGGAAAAATAACCTACATTGTTGGACCCTCCGGTACAGGCAAAAGTGTTTTGCTCAAAGAGATGATAGGACTCATTCGACCCGACAAAGGTGCAATTCTGCTGGATGGCGAAGATATTACCAAAATGAGCGAAAAAGAACTACTACTACTGCGTCGACGTTTCAGCCTGCTATTCCAACAAGGTGCTCTGTTCGACTTCATGAGCGTGTTCGATAACGTTGCCTTCCCCCTCAGAGAACACACCAAAACACCCGCCACCGAAATCAAATCCAAAGTCGTCAGCCTGCTCACAAAAGTCGGACTCAAACATGCCATCTACAAAATGCCAGGGGAACTCTCAGGAGGGATGAAAAAACGTGTAGCACTAGCTCGTGCCGTTATCCTGCACCCCGAAATACTAATGTACGACGAACCTGTGGCAGGGTTAGACCCCATAATGTCAAGCGTCATCGACAACCTAATCTACACAACTCAACAACAATTTAAAATCACAACAGTTGTTGTCTCACACGACATACAGAGTATATTGACTATTCCAGATTATATTTATATGCTATACAAAGGGTACATCGTCTACCAAGGAACCAAAGAAGACATCAAAACATCCGACAACCCTTACATAGTACAATTCATTAACGCAAAAAAAGACGGTCCCATTGAGGTTGCTTAACTATGATTTCTACAGAAACGCGTGTTGGAATATTCGTAATCCTAGGACTACTCATTTTCGGCACAATGATCCTCGGATACTCCACCATTGGTAAAAATATCGGCTCAGATGCAATCAGCATTTACGTGAAAACAAACTCCGCAAAAGGAGTGTTCCGTGGTGCTAGAGTCTACTACCACGGCATAGACGTCGGATCCGTAAGGGGAATAACTTTCGACGGCAACGACGTTGTCGTACGTGTAGGCATCGAACCGCAAGAAGCACCAATACCAAACAACATTACCGTGCGAATCAAAACAGACTCGCTACTCGGATTCAAATACGTGGACATCCTGAGAGACCCCGACAAACCATCCACAGGAGTGCTACAAGACGGCGAATTCTATGCCGACTCAACAGTTGACTTCGACATAACCGACATCGAAGCAAAAGTTATCAACATCGTAAACTACATGGACAACATTAGTGCCGCACTAGACAAAACCCTAATCGATGGACAAGTTCTAGCAAATATCGTAAATATTACCAACCAATCCAAAAACATCGCTGACCAACTAAGTATCGCCGCTGACCAAATACCCACCTTCATCGCTCAAATGGACTTGCTTGTCAACAGAATCACCTTCCTCGTCGACAACATCGACAACGGCGACGGGGTCATCCCCGCTCTCATCAACGACGACAACCTCACAGTACAACTTCGATCCACTGTGCAAGCAATCAACGACACCATACAACTCTACTCTAGCACAAAATTCTTCATGGGACTGGAAGCAGGAATCTACACTAACTTCCAAGAACAAAATATTTACAACGACAACTTCGGAACACACTACCGTGGGGCAGTCAGCCTCGCCATCGCACCAAATCCAAACAAATTCTACAAATTCGGACTATCCGCCGGATCAAGCTTTAGTGAAGAAATTCGCAACAAAACTGTGGTAATCAGAGACGCCAACGGTAACATCATCTCCACCGAAGAGATAACATCCGTCGAACAAATCAGCAACGCCACAACACAAATAAAACTGTCCGCTCTTTACGGACTAAGATTCTTCGACCAACGACTAACTGTGCAAGGTGGACTAATGGAAAGCTCCGCCGGACTAGGTGTAGCATACTCTTTCCCACAGTGGAACTTCGACATCGAAACAAACATATGGGACATCGGTGGGGGAAGACGAACTCTACCGCGTGTTGCCACCGGCTTCAACTACTACGTGAAAAATATATTCTACATAACAGCTGGAATAGACGACTATGTCGACAAAGACCAACCACTCATGTACCTAGGACTCGGTACTGTTATCTGGGACAGAGACCTCGGCAAAGCCATTAGCTTCCTACCACTTGCAACAGCATTCTAAACAGAAAAACCAAACATGCACGGCAAAAAGTTGCAGAAACCCTAAGCTGGCATATACTAATACCTACCAAATAACCAGAACGAGGAATCTACAAACTATGGACAACAAACCTCACAAACTGAAACTTGCCATCTCAACATGCCCAAACGACACCTTTATCTTTGGTGCACTAATATGGGGGTATCTCGACTACGGCGATATCAAAATCGAAACAGAACTCATGGACATTGCCGAACTCAACAACGCTGCCCTTAGTGGCGAATTCGACATCGTAAAAATATCCATGGGCTTCTTCCCCGAACTAAAATCCGCATACCACATCCTACGATCCGGTGGAGCATTATCAAACGCCGGTGGACCCATTGTTGTTAGCAAAAATGACCACGGCGAACTACCACCAAACTCTCTAATCGCTGTTCCCGGGGTTACCACCACTGCCTACAAAATATTTAAACTATTCTACGACAACGATGACAATAACCCCAAATATCGATACACCGAAGCACTCTTTAGCCGAATACCAAGCATGGTCGAAACGGGTGAGGTGGACGGAGGGATACTCATTCACGAAGGTCGGCTGGTCTACAAAGACTTCAACCTGAAACTCGTTGCCGATTTAGGCGACAACTGGCAAACAAAATACCAATCACCACTACCACTTGGCTGCATTGTTATCAATAACGAAAACGCACACCTTGCCGAAACAGTCAACAACATGATATGCGAATCCATGATTTTTGCCGCAAAAAACTATGATAAAATGGAAGAACATATTTTAAAACATGCCCATAGCGATGACCCAAAAATCGCACGACACCATATTCAGACCTATGTCAACAAGTACAGCAAAGATCTAACAGACGCGTACAAAGGGATACACGACCTTATCGGTATCAGCAAACGACATATTCTGTAAGAAATACTTGCGAAGCTACAGGTCGATATCAACCCTAGTTGCCATATCCACTGCTTTGGAGTAGTTACTTATCACCTTTCTAAAATTATTGTTCGGTACGATTTCACCCCAAGATTTTGTAATTGATGGTGGCGAAAGCTCCTTACGTGCAGGGTACTCGTAATTGATGGAGGCATACGAACGCTGTGCCCTTACAGACAGCATAAACTCCAAAAATCGAAGTGCACTTTGCTTATTCGTCGCATACCTAGCAACACCGATGGTGGTCATGGTCACAAAAGTTGTCGGTTTTTTCTCGTCGAACACAGGGAAGTTTATCACTGTATTGCTCACGCTTGAACGCTCTTTCAGATTACTAATCGCCATGCCAAGGTAACGACTATTTGCCAAAGCTATGGTGCACAACCCTTTGTTTAGATCTTTCAACTGAGTTCTGTCGTCACCTTTTGGTCTGCGTGCAAGGTTGCTCTTCAGCCCAATCAGCCACTCTTCGGCAACACTCTCACCATACTTGCCAATCATTAGTGCCAACAGCTCCATATTATTATTCGATCGTTCCCCTGAGCTGATGCATATTTGTCCTTTGTATTTTGGATCGGCAAGATCCATGTATGTGAAGTTGTCGGGTAGTTTGCCTAGTCCAGCTTTTGTTGTGTAAATGGCTTGTGCCCGCGTGCTGATGGCGAACCAGGATTCATCCTTGGCAACAAGGTAGTTAGGGATATTGTTTCGAACACCAATGTCGTAGACACGCACGAGTAATCCCTCTTTGCTAATGGTTTCCAGTGCTACGATATTGTCTGAGATAATAATATCCACAGAGGTTGACAACCCCTGACGCTTCAACATCTCATCGGAAACTTGAGGGATAACCACAACCCTTGTACGTATCCCCGTTTGTTTTGTAAAGATTTCGAGGAGGGGAGCAATTGTACTAGGATCGCGGTACATGTAGATATTGACAAACCCTTGAGGCATAACCTCCGGATTTTCTGTCACTATCCCGTTAGCGGCAAAGATGGCGTTGGTTTGAGCAATCTCCACCTCAGCATTGAGCGTGCTCGGGTACGCAAAGAGTAGAAAGAGTAGGGGTGCAAGCAGTATTAACATTAACGACGAAGGGGGAGTGTATTTCAGACTATCTCTTCTGCGTATTGAATATGGAAACATACAGCTCAAATCGTTCTCCATCTTTATTATCAATTTTACGTTGCGACGTTTTGCTTGTCAAGGTTAATTCCATGTTGCGAACCAACCTCAAAGAGTGTATAATCGCAATAGTTTGGGGTTTCCCATATATTTTAGGAGGAACTTAACATGAGCTTAGTTCGAGTTAATACCGCTTTTTTGCATAATTTTATGGCAACACATGAAGTAACAGCACTGCAGGAACAGGTCACATCAATACACCAGATGCTACACTCCACAGACGCACCAGACTTCACCGGCTGGGTGGACTACCCGAACACACTAAACACAGAATCACTACACCGCATTCAATATGTTGCACAAGAGATGCGAAACAACTCCGACATTGTTGTCGTTGTCGGCATCGGCGGATCGTACCTCGGGGCAAGGGCGGTCATCGATACCCTAAAACCACAACTATTCCAAAAAGACAACAACGCACCAGAAATCCTCTACGCAGGACTAAACATTAGCTCCACCTACATGGTCGAACTACTAAACTACCTCGAAGGGAAACGAGTATCAATCATCGTCATCTCAAAATCAGGAACAACCACCGAACCAGCACTCGCGTTCCGATTCCTCAAAAACTTCATGGACAAATCATTCTCACCAGACGATGTCAAAAAACGAATTGTCGCAATCACAGACGAAAAACAAGGTGCACTACGCAAACTAGCAGACAAACAAGGGTACCAAACATTCATCATACCAGATGATATCGGCGGCAGATTCTCAGCCTTCACACCAGTAGGACTACTACCGATGGCTATCGCCGGAATAGACATTCACAAACTAACACAAGGACTAACAAAAGCTCACAAACACCTCAACAACCACAACATCGAACAAAACGAAGCCTACCACTACGCTGTACTACGACTAATCCTGAACAGAAAAGGGCGGGACGTGGAAAACTACGTCTCCAGCGAACCAAACTTGTACTACCTAACAGAATGGTGCAAACAACTATTCGCCGAAAGCGAAGGCAAAGACAACAAAGGGATACTACCCATCGCAATGACATTCTCCACCGACCTACACTCACTCGGACAATACGTGCAAGATGGCAAAAATATCATGTTCGAAACATTCATCAACACAGGCAAACCCACTGCCGATATACCCGTACCAACACTCGACGGCGACATCGACGGACTCAACTACCTCGTAGGCAAAACCGTCAACGAAGTCAACCAAACCGTAATGCACGCAACCGCTCTCGCTCATGTTGAAGGGAACGTACCCGTCATCTCACTGGAAATGGACAACCTCGACGAAGAATCATTGGCGTACCTCATGTACATGTTCATGAAAACCACCGCAATGGCAGGATACCTCAACGGTGTCGACCCCTTCAACCAACCCGGTGTCGAAATCTACAAAACAAACGTCTTCAAACTACTCGGCAAACCGGGGTACTAAACAACACAGTAGGTATTCGCATCGTGAACAATAACCAAAACAACACAATAATCGCTAACCTCGAAATACTACTGCTCCAAGGGATCGGTATTGCTGAAGAGATTCTCAGCAGTACCGACCAACAACTCATGGACAAACTACTCAACAACTACAACAACAACTTCCTGCAAATTCAAGACGTACTCGACTCCCTAACAAATAACTCACACAACAACAGCCAAATCAGATCCAAAATCAGAACCATGGTACAACAATACACCAACTCTCACGACAAAGTATTGACACACGTGGAAAAACTACACGGCGAACTCGTGGAGAACCTAAACTCCACACGCAAACGCAAACAAGCCTACAAAGGGTACAGCAATATCTTTATCGATCGCGACAAAAGCTTCCTCGACAACGAAGGCTAAACCACACACAAAAATCACACACAAAATAACTTTCAGTACGATTTTCTCAAATATCTATAAATTTTTTGTTTCAATATCCTATGTTTCTGTTATAATGAGCCGTCCTAGAAATAGAACAATAACCATAAACAATAAGTTTTACAACATTGTAACGAACAATTGTAACGAACAATCATAACAAACAAAACTTAAATTATATAACGAGGGGAGTACCGTAATACCACAGGCGGGAAGGTAATTACTAATGGATAACAGTTACGACGATAGATATGGCAGCTTCGACGAAATCAATCATGACGACGAAGGCTCTGCAACATACATAGATAATGACGAATTCGACCCCCTAGAAAAATCTACCACACCTATGCCATACTACCTCAATAGTATACACGGCGGCGACAGTGACTTCACAACACTACTCAACGTTGACGACGATTTCCCAAACCCCAAAGACGCACTAGGACACGCAATACCCCACCCAGACGCAACAACAAACCTACTCAACCCCCTTTATCTCATCGATGGTGACCCTCTACACGACCCCTTCACACTCAACCTACTAAACACAAATAACAAAAATGCCATGGAAGTCTGCCTACTACATGGTGGACTCGAATTCAACTCCAAACAAGAACTCGAAGACGTTATGGAAAACCTTGTGGACACCAAACTAATCGCTCACAGCAACCACAACTCATACCGCTGTATCATGGATGACACCAACCCCAACACTAACACTGAAGAGAACGAAGACATCATTATCCACCAAAATACAGTGCTATTCCCAGCCATGTACTGCTCCGAAGACCTACTCGACAAAGTCATCGAACTTGCAAACACATGCACAATGTCCTATATCAAATTTGTGCACATCGCCGAAGACACAACAATCATCTCAGAAATCACTGACGGCAAAGAAACACTCTTCTACGATAACCTCGAAACTATTGCCGAATTCCTACTCATTAACGACGACGAACTCAAAAATATCACCGAACTCAAAAACGATGACGAACTCTCAACCAAAATCTACGACCACTTAGTGGCTTGGCTAAATACCGACAACAACGAAGAAGACTAAAGGCAAGGGTGACGAATACCTTTCAACACACCCAAAACCTATGAGGAAGCCCTTGAATAACATACTCGACTTCTACCTCCCAAAAACACTAAACCTAGCATCCAAACGCACTCGCAATACACCACTTATCCTCATCGCAAAGGATAACAACGCGGTGGACATCATTCACAACATTTATACCCTCGCCAAACCCCAAAAGGGGGGTCGGGGGGGGGTAAAAATTTCCGAAAGTAGTGAAGGGGGGCACCCCCCTACTAACACCAATACACCCCCCCCACCATTGTCAAATAAGGCTTTCAGATTCTACGACTACGGAACAGCCCCCCTCGAAGAAGCATACGTCAACCCAAACATAACAGCCGAAAGAACAAAAGCCCTACACGCAATGATACACGCACAAAATACCGACGACAAAGACGACGGTACAGCACCTGTGGTAATAACAACCATGGCTGCCCTATGCAAACACATTACACCACCCAAAAACTTCCAAAACGCCACACTACAACTATTCATAGGGATGCAAATAGGACGAATACAACTACTCGACGCACTAGAACTACTCGGATACATCAACGTGGAATACGTAACCGAACCCGGACAGTACTCCACAAGGGGTGGCTTGGTCTACATTTACGGAAGCGGACAAGACGCACCCGCAAGACTAGACTTCTTCGACAACGAACTAGAACGTATCGACTTCTACAACCCACACGACACCGCTAGCATATTCGTAAAAGCAGCTAACACAGACGCAGGCAAATCAGCAGGCAAATCAGCAGGCAAATCAGCAAGCAATGGCACAAATAATACCGACGCAAAAACCTCAACCACTACTTCAAGTGTAACTATTCTACCCGCCACAGACCTTGTCATTGCTGGCTCAGACCTTGCCCAAATACTGAGCGGATCACCCGACGCACTGAAAAGCAGTATCGGACATCGTGTCTCCGAATTTGGGAAAATTGCTGGCTTCTACTGGCTCTACCCTTTCGTACACAACAGCAATGAATACGCCACCTTCATGGATTATATTCCGCAAAATGCCCATGTTTATATTTTCGACGCCATGGAGCACAAAGGTATTCTAGAAAAAATGTACTCCACTATGGACGAAACCATTGCTGAAAAGGGCATTGACCCTGTTTTTGCCCAAAACTACGCCCAACGACACACCATCGAAAAATACATCGAAACACACACCAATACTCAGTTTGCAAAAAACGTGGACTCGGAATGGGAACAGCTACAATGTCACTCATCCATACAAGAATTTACCTACGACAAAACCAACAAATACAAAGCTGTAGACGGCTTCTACGCTGTGTTACAGAAATACTTAAAGGAAAACTTTAAGATTGTTTTAACCATAGAATCGCAGATGCAACGTGAATTTCTCGACAAATTCATGCACGACCATAACCTAAAACTGCAAAATATTGAACACCTCGAAGACGCACAAAATAATGCCCAAAAGGGCGATGTCATCAGTGTTTATCCCCGTAAAATAGGGGTCGGAGCAGTCTTCAATACTCTCAAATTAGTTATTGTTACCCCCGAAGAGATTTTCGGACACAATAAATTCCACGCCAAAGTTGAAAACTCACCCTTCAGAACCACACTTGCAGACATCAACACCGGCGACTACGTTGTACACGTCGACTACGGAATTGCCATCTACAAAGGGATTGTAAGCCGTGAAATCGGTGGATCCAAGGGGGACTACCTAGCACTCGAATACGAATCCGGCGACATGGTCTACGTTCCAATACAAAAAATAGACCTTGTACAAAAATACATCGGCACAGACTCACCATCCGTCAGCAACCTACGCAGTACCGCTTGGAGCAAAGCCAGCAAAGTTGCACGCAAAGTTGCACGCAAAATCGCCATGGATCTGCTCAAACTCTATGTTGACCGTAAAACAGTACCCGGACATGCATTCAACAATCAAGGGGAATTCCTCAAAATTGTCGAAACCGACTTCCCATTCGAAGAAACACCCGACCAACTCACAGCACTAGAAGACGTCTACAACGACATGAGTAACGCAAAACCCATGGACAGGCTTATTTGCGGAGACGTGGGGTATGGCAAAACCGAAATCGCCATTCGTGCCACAGCAAAAGCAGTGGAATCAGCAAAACAAGTGGCACTAATTGCACCCACAACAGTACTTGTTCGACAACACTTTATTAAGTTCAAGGAACGCTTTAAAGATATCCCGGTACGCGTCGAATACCTATCCAGACTTAAATCACCTAAGGAACTTAAAGCAATACTTCAACTGTTGGAAAGGGGGGATATCGACATTATCATCGGTACGCACCGACTCCTCTCACAAGATGTTGTCTTCAAAGATTTAGGGCTACTCGTGGTGGACGAAGAACAACGCTTTGGCGTAAGCCACAAAGAGAGCATCACCAAACTGAAAACACATATCGATGTCCTAACGCTAAGTGCCACACCCATACCAAGAACATTGCAGTTATCACTTTCAGGACTGAGACCCGTATCAACACTCAACACACCGCCAGCTAGGCGTCAAGAGGTTGGGGTGCATATTATCTCAAGCAACACACAGGTGCGTGAAGCAATTGAGTTCGAGTTGCAGCGAAACGGGCAGGTGTACTACCTACACAACAACGTTCAAAGCATGGAAAGCATCGTCTACAAACTCAAAACCATGATCCCCGAAGCCGTCATCGGCATGGCACACGGACAAATGCCCATCAAACAACTGGAAAATACACTACTCAGATTTTACGCCGGCGAAATACAAATCCTCGTTGCTTCCACCGTAATCGAAAACGGACTAGATGTGCCCAACGCAAACACCATGATTGTCAACCAAGCACACATGTACGGACTAGCACAACTCTACCAACTAAAAGGACGAGTAGGGCGAAGCTACCAAAAAGGGCACGCCTACTTATTCATAAAAGATATCACCGCTCTCAGCGAAATCGCGAGGAAACGGATACACACTATTCAACAACTCTCTGCACTGGGAAGCGGATTCAAAATCGCCATGAACGACCTGGAAATACGAGGTGCAGGAAACCTACTCGGAGCAGAGCAGAGCGGATTGGCTGTCAAAATAGGGTACGAACTATTCATTCGCATGGTGGAAAGTGCACTGGAAGAGATGAAAGGGCACTCAACAGACTTCTCCACTGTGAATATTGCCGCCGTAAGCATACCATACTACATCCCAGCATCTTACATCGACGACACACGTGTCCGGTTTGAATACTACAGAGCACTCGCAGACGCCGACTCCACAGAACAGATGAACAACCTACTTTACGGCATGGAATCCACTTTCGGCGAATTCGGCGACGAAGTACGTAACCTAGCAAACATCATGCTCATCAAAGCAAGGGGAGCACGACTATTCGTCACAAAAATAGTAATCACCGCAAAACACATGAAACTCGAATTCTCCGACAAAATGTCTTACAACATAGTCGACCTCATGGAAGCACTAAGCGAAATGGATGCACCGTTCACTTTTGTCGGCACCTATGAAATAAGTATCCTGTACGACCACAACTTTGACACGATACACAACCTGTTTAGCAAACTCCAAGCCCTGATTCACACACAAAAAGAACAGGACGAAAAAAATGTCAATCACACCAAAAGTGTTGATTGACATAGCAAACTATGGTGGTATATTCATAATGATGAATATAGTACCACAAAACTTCCGATAAGATAACAGTAACGTAACAAAATACCAAAACTACAAAATTATACAGGAGACCAAAATAATGTCCTCAAACTCGAAAAAAATACTGAAAGTATTGGTCGTAGGTGGCGTTGCCGGTGGCGGTGCCGTCGCAACAAAACTACGCCGATTAGACGAAACAGCCGAAATCATCATGTTCGAAAAAGGGGAGTACGTCGCTTTCGCAAACTGCGGGCTTCCATACCACGTTGGCAAAACAATACCAAATCGCGACTCACTACTCGTCGTACAACCATCACTACTACGACAACGATTCAATATCGACGTTCGACTAAGCAGCGAAGTCCTAAACATCGACAAAGATGCAAAAACAGTAACAGTTGTGGATACGTCCAACGGTGAACGTCGCGAATACACCGAAACCTACGACAAACTTGTTGTGGCTGTTGGCGGAAAATCCATTGTACCACCAATGGAACTACACGACATCGAAATCTCAACCCATGCCACTGACGGCGTTTACACACTGCAAACACTCCCCGATATGGACAAAATTAAGAAAATTGCCGACAACAATGACGCTAAATCTGTGGTTGTTATCGGTGCTGGCTTCATCGGACTCGAAATCGCCGAAGAGGTGCACAGACGTAACAAAAAAGTTACTATCATCGAACTCGCTAATCAGGTGTTCGCCCCCCTAGACAAAGAGATGTCCACACCGCTACTCAACGAACTACAAAACAACGGCATTGACGTCAAACTCGGCACAAGTATCACCAAAATTGCGAAAAACCCCGACGCAACACTAACCCTAACCACAACAAACGGCGAAACACTAACAACAGACATGGTTGTTCTCGCCATCGGAGTTGTGCCCAATACAGATCTTGCACAAAAAGCTGGACTAAAACTGGGCGATACCGGAGCTATCGCTGTGGATGAGCAGATGAGAACTTCCGATAAGAATATTTTTGCCGTGGGTGATGCCGTAGAAGTCCATCACATCGTCTCCAACACCAAAGTGCGACTACCACTCGCAGGGAACGCTGCAAAACAAGGACGCATCGCCGCCAACACAATATTCGGACGCGAAAGCAAATTCGGCGGTGCAATAGGCACATCCGTCTGCAAAGTACTCGACTACACCGCAGCCGTTGTTGGCATTAACGAAAAAACTGCCACCAAAGCAGGCATCCCTTACAAAACTGCTTACGCACACCCCGCAAGCCACGCATCCTACTACCCCGGCAGCGAATCCATCACCATGAAACTACTCTACAACCCCGACAACGGTCGCATCCTCGGTATGCAAGCTGTGGGGAAACATGGTGTGGACAAACGTATCGACGTTATCGCAGTGGCAATCAAAGCCGGCATGAGCGTTTTCGACCTGGAAGAGATGGAGCTAGCATACGCACCACCATACGGCTCCACACGGGATGCAAACAACATGCTCGGACTAATCGCTTCAGACGAAATGCGTGGCGATGTTGTACACTGCTCCTACAACGATATTAACACACCAAACAAAAATCAGGTCATCATCGACACACGCACACCTAGTGAGTATGACGACGGACATATCCACAACAGCATCAATATCCCCGTGGACGAACTACGTGGCAAACTTGGCGATCTGGATAAAAATACCGAATACCTACTCTACTGCCGAGTAGGGCTACGTGGCTACATCGCTAGCCGTATCCTGATGAACAACGGATTCAAATGCAAAAACTTCTCGGGAGGATACCTCAGATATATTTTGCACAAATAATATATCTTTAATTAATACTTCTTGGTTTGACTAAAACTATTTTTTCATGTACAATTGACAAGATTAATAGTATACACACCACTTAATCAACAGGTACAATTAGTAGCAAACTAAAAAAAGTGGAGGATATATGTTGCATACGTGTGAAAACAACTTCTTAGACTACATCATCACCAACCAAGTGAAATGCTGTATCAAGTTGCGAAAACTCACCATTGAAACATATATCCTCACATACTCCCAAGCTGATATTGCCATTCGTGATACAAAAATGCGTGACTCCGTTATCCAAAAACACCAAACCGTCTGCATAGCAATACACTTTACCAGTGGCAAAGATATGTCCAACTTTACCAAATCATTCGCCAACATCAAAGACTACAGACTCGAAAATACCAACACCAATGCCCAAAATCGCTTCTACAACAACAAACTACGAAACAAATATGCCAAAATATCCGTAATACTCCGAACAGGGGATCGACTCGCAGGCAAACTCGTATCTTACGACCAAACAACAACCCTTATTCGATCCGAAAAAACACTCCACCTAATCTACAAACCATCTATCTACTCAGTTCAATAACAACCAACAACCCAACCAGCATCACAACCCCGCCAGCATCACAACCCCGCCAGAGCAGCATCACAACCCCGCCAGCATCACAACCCCGCCAGCATCACAACCCCGACAGAAATAACACACAATGTATATTTTTACTTAAACTTGTCATTTTCTGACAACTCAAGTAAAATAGTGCGGTGAATAATTCCATTAAAAAACAGGAGAGGTGAATATTTAACATGAGTACACAATTTCAATTTCAAACAGAGGTGAGCCAACTACTAAATATCGTAGTCAACTCACTATACTCCAACAAAGAAGTATTCCTACGTGAACTAATCTCAAACTCATCGGATGCCATCGACAAAGCTCGTGTCTTATCCTTGACCGACAAAAGTGTTGACGAAAAACAGTGGGAAATACGCCTGAACATCGACAACGATGCCAAAACTCTAACCATTTCCGACAACGGAATAGGGATGAACCTACAAGACGCCAAAATTGCTCTGGGAACAATCGCACACTCAGGCACGAAAGCCTTTATGGAAAAAATGGCCGAAGGGGGGGACGATAATGCTGACCTCATCGGTCAATTCGGAGTCGGATTCTATGCCTCTTTCATGGTTGCCGACAAGGTGACTGTCTTATCCCAACGTGTACCCGAAAATGGCAAAATTTCCAAAGCCATCAAATGGGAATCATCCCTGAAAGAGGGTGCATACTCCCTAGTAGAACTGGACAACCCAAGAACCGAAGGCACAGAAATTATACTGCACTTGGGAGACGACAACAACGAATTCCTCGACGCCTACACAATCAAAGAACTCGTTACACGTTACTCAAACTTCATATCATACCCAATCATAATGCAGGAAGAAACTGTTGTACCCGTTGACAACACCGATACCGATACCGATACCGATACCGATAGCGATACCGACGACGCTGATACCACCGAAGAAACTACCACCGAAATGAAAGACGTTACTCTAAACTCCATGCAAGCACTGTGGATGAAACCAAAATCGGAAGTTACCGACGAAGAATACAACCAATTCTACAAACAACAAACAAGAGACTTCCTCGAACCATTCAAAACCATTCACTACCGAGCTGAAGGCACAAACGAATTCAACGCCATGCTCTTTATACCATCAAAAGTACAGCTGGACATCTACTACAAAGACTACAAAATAGGACCAACACTGTACGTACGACGAGTGCAAATCATGGAAAACTGCGAACAACTTGTACCCCTACACTTGAGATTCGTCAAAGGTGTGGTAGACAGCAGCGACCTACCACTCAACGTCTCAAGAGAAATACTGCAAAGCAACAAACAAGTGGACATGATGCGCAAAAGCATATCCAAAAAAATACTCGCAACACTAAAATCTACACTCAAAAATGAACGCGACGAATATACAAAATTCTACGGCGAATTCGGCAAAGTACTCAAAGAAGGGATCCACTACGATATGGAACGTAAAGAAGACGTCGCCGCACTACTACTATTCGAATCAACAGCAACCGAACCCGGAAACTTCACAACGCTGGACGAATACATTCAACGACTACCCGAAAACAAAAACAACATACACTACATCACAGGACAATCAAGAAGCCAACTACAAGAATCTCCATACATCGAAGAACTACAAAGCAAAGGGCTTGAAGTAATCTTCGCAACAGACGACATCGACGACATGATATTGCGAACACTAGGTGAATTCAAAGGGAAACAACTACTCTCTGCCTCCGACGCTACACCGAAAACAACGAACGACGACGAAGACAACAAAGAACAACCAAACCTCTCAGACGACGAAACAAACTTCGTCGACTTCCTCAAAGAGGCGCTAACCGACAACGTATCAGACGTTATCCCATCCACACGCCTGCGAAGCTACCCCTCACTACTCACAAACCAAGGGTTCGCTCCCGATCCCCACATGCAACGAATTCTCGAATCCATGGGACAAGAATACACTCCACCCAAAAAAGGGATGGAGATTAACATGAACCACGAACTTGTGAAAAAATTGCAACAACTCCACGCCAAGGACGCAAACTCCGACGACCTCAAAGGGTACGCACAACTACTCTACGATAACGCCGTCGTTTCCGAAGGAGGCACACTGGACAACCCTGGAGACTACGTAAAAAGAGTCACAAACCTTATGACCAAAATACTGTAGCAACACGGAACACAAGCTCTACACAAACAGAAAGGGGAAGCACACAAACATGCTTCCCCTTTTTTACGCCCAATCAGTAGTGGAACCTGAACCACAACTAAACCACTCGCTAAGCCAAAACCACCTACGAACGCTAGTTGCAGTGGGAATAACCACACGAATAACATACATCGCAACCCTCAACAGGAGACACAGGACCACCACACTCCGGACACGCACCAGGGTGATGAACAACAACCGCCTTCTTACTAGGCTTCTCCCTTGGAGTAGGTGGCGTCGTGCCCTGTAAAAGGGCATCCATCATGGTAGCGTCATTACCCTGCTTGCGACTCGGCGATATCATAACATTATCTTCGTAAACCTCTTCCAATGCCTTGCCCACAGCGTCCGCACATGAGAGCACCTTGTTTTGACCGAACCCGTATGGCATGTGGCAGGATATCCCTTTGAGCTGTCGAGAGATTTTGTCCACCCCGATACCCGCACGCATGGACACAGACACAAGACGACCTATCGCCTCCGTGTAACTACTAGCACATCC
This sequence comes from uncultured Deferribacteraceae bacterium, assembly GCA_947313855.1. Lineage (GTDB taxonomy): Bacteria > Chrysiogenota > Deferribacteres > CAMZNJ01 > CAMZNJ01 > CAMZNJ01. The sequence goes on along the minus strand of CAMZNS010000022.1, from coordinate 11,137 downwards.
GCCAACCTTACCCATACGCGTGAACACCTCAAAGGCGTTCCCATCTTTGTCCATATTTGTGGTAACGTACAGCTTGCCACAACCCGTCATCATCTCCATGGTTTTACCCACAAGCACTTTGGGGCGAGCTCGTACCACCGGTTTCATTTCGTCCATGCTAGGGGGCAGGGTAGCACCACCCCCAACACCAACAGCAACACCAACAGCAACACCAACACTTGACGCAGCAGGCTCTGGTGACTCCGTCGTACCCTTGTGGACGTAAATATCGATACTTTTGCACCCCAAATCATGGGCATGAATAATCGCACGCTCAACATCGTCGTGGGTAGCGTTCTCCCCCATGTTGATTGTTTTGCTTACCAAACCATCAGTATGCTGCTGAAATGCCCACTGCATGCTGATATGTTCGTCTGAACCAACATCATAAGTTGTCACAAAGATATTCCGCCATCTCTCCGGCACATCCGTAATACTCTTCAAGCTACTCGCATCGGCGATGGACTCCATAAGCTCCTGCGAGTAAAACCCCTCAGCAATAGCCACATCCATGAAGTTGCCATTGGAATCGATTGCTACCGCGTTCGTATCTGAACCACTAGCAACACGACGATGGGCAATACTAAAGTAAGGTTCGATACCCGACGACGCATCAGCAATAATCGAGATGGAACGTGTTGGCGAAATGGTCGTGGTCGCCGCGTTACGCATGGCAGAATAACCCATACCCGGGAACGCAGACTCCTCGAACCCAACAAATGAACCGCGAACCGTACCCAACTCACAAGACTTAACACGACTCTCACTGCGGATGAACGACATAACTTCAGAAGCAATCAACAACGACTCAGCTGAACCGTAAGACACTCCCAACAAAGCAAACATATCAGCAAGACCCATAACACCGATGCCTATCTTACGATTAGACGTTGTCGCCAACTTTATCTCCTCAGTAGGGTAACGGGTCATGTCGATGAGATTATCCAAAAAATGGGTAGCAACGTGCACTGTCTTGCGCAAACCATCGTAGTCCACCTCGCCACCAACAACAAACTTACCAAGATTAATAGAACCAAGATTGCACGCCTCATAACTCTGCAAACTACCCGAACCACCATCATCAAAAATAATACGCGGTGCTGTGCCACTATTCGCAACAGTCAAAGCTACAATTTTACCCAACATACCCCGAGCATCATAACTACCAACAACCTCTCCCGTAGAAGGGTTGCGAAGATCGTAGCTCCGATTCAAACTCACCGCCTCCATAAACTCGCTATCCATAACAACAGCAAGGGTAAAACTCGACAAATTCAACCTACCACTCGACTTAGCGTAAACAAACTCCTCAATATCAGGGTGGCTCATATGAAGCCGCGCAATATTCAAACCGCAACGTATTCCCGTATGACTAATGGTCTCCGTCGCAGCGTTGAACACACCCATGAACGACACAGGACCACCGGAAACACCCTTATCTGTAGACGCCAACATATTACTAGGACGCAAATGAGAAAACGAAAACGTTGTTCCACCACCCGAACGATGTATTATCGCCGTTGTTTTCGCCGAATCAAAAATTCCACCCAAAGAATCGCCAACAGGCAACATAAAACATGCCGAAAGCTGTTGCAAATAGGTGTTCGCATTCATAAGAGCAGGGGAGTTCGGTAGGAATCGCAAGCTTGCCATCTCATCGTAAAACATACCCGTCGTAGAAGCAATCTCAGAGTCGCTTACACCGTACTTAGCATCCCCTAGAGCCAAGTTAGACGCAACACGAATAAACATCTCCCTAGGCGTCTCAGTAGTACTAGAGGTGGCATTATCGGTGGCACTATCGGTAGCCTTAGCGGTGGTACTCGAGGTGGCATTATCGGTCGTACTATCGGTAGCCTTAGCGGTGGCACTATCGGTAGCCTTAGCGGTGGTACTAGAGGTGGCATTATCGGTCGTACTATCGGTCGTACTATCGGTGGCATTACTAGTCTGACCATGACCAAGGTCACCCTTCTCCTCAGCAAGCAACCCACGATGTAGGTAACGCTTCTCCAAAATAGACAATGCGTTTTGAGTAAACTTCGGCTCAGTGTTAAACATATTAACCCCTAAATAATTGTATTTGAACCCCGCAAGAGGGTAGGTGTGTGCTGTGTGTGTGCTGTGTATTAATCCATTCAAAAAGTAGTTAAACACGTTGCACACAACCAAAGAAAGAGCGTTTTTTATATAACGTCGTAATTTTATTCAAACAAACACTGTTATGAAAAACAATACAACACTGTTTGGTTAGTTGTGAGAGGGGTGAAGCCTTCTATTACTCACATACAGACACCTGCCAACCCCAAAGCAAAGGCTCATCGCCATCATCATGCTGAAAAATATCCCTCCCAAATAGCTAAATAAATAATCACCACCACACTTAGCTCAAAAACCACCACAACCAAGCACATCCCCCCGCCTTAAAGATTCCACTGGACTGACTAGTCCATAATTGCTAAAATACATCAGAAAGCCTTGCCAACGGAGGACACACAAACATGGACAGCCTCAACGCTAGACAAAAACGACACAACACTCAACAAAACATAATCGGCAAAGCCTCCGTACTTTTTCGCCAAAAAGGGTACGAAGCAACATCGCTAAACGAAATCCTGAAAGAGGCTGGAGTCTCCAAATCATCATTCTACCTCAACTTCGCCTCAAAAGAGGAACTCGGGGTCGAATACCTAACGCGAAGACAAAAATCCTCCCTGGAAGTCATCAAAACACTCATGGAACGCAAAACCGACAGCATTTCCAAGGCTACAGTGGTGTTTAATTACGCCAAAACCCTCTTCAACGACGACATAAGCCTCGGATGCCCCTTCATCAGCACCTACATAGGCACAAGTAACACCACTTTAAGTGACGAAATGAGCAGTATTGTTGCTAACTACAAAACTGCCCTGCAGGGATGCATCTCCGATGCCCTAGAGTCGCACTTCGCCCATAGCGGAACAGCTGGACGGGGGCACAAAACTAGCAGACAAACCATTGCCACAGCAATATACCTGCTGTACGAAGGGGGTATCGTTGCTAGCACCATCCACAAGGATACTAGCTACATCGATGTTGCCAAAGATACTGCCACAGAGTTGCTGTACGCTTACGCCACGCCACGAAACACAACAACAACGGGGGGCAATAAGGTGGAGCAAGGTAGGGCAACGCTGGACAGTGCGATGCTGGACAGTGCTGGGCAACGATAATAATACTTCAACTTCAAGTTACGCCACGCCACGAAACACAGCAACAACGGGGCAATAAGGTGGAGCAAGGTAGGGCGACGCTGGACGGTGCAACACTGGACGGTGCAACGCTGGACAGTGCGATGCTGGACAGTGCTGGGCTGGACAGTGCTGGGCAACGATAATAATACTTCAACTTCAAGTTACGCCACGCCACGAAACACAACAACAACGGGGCAATAAGGTGGAGCAAGGTAGGGCGACGCTGGGCAACACAGAGCAACACAGAGGCAACTACCAATAAACACGCCTGTCCGTACTAAATTATTCCATACTAAATTATTCCAAATGTGCTAATTTATTCCAAATGGAATAATCTATTCCAAATGGAATAATCTATTCCAACCCCGAAAAGGGCGTCGCTGTCGTGTATTTATGGAATAATTTATCATAGAACCTCGCACAGAACCGCAGAACCACACACGCAAAACCGTTACAAAAATCACCGAATAGCAGGACGATACCCGAATGAAACATACATACTGTTGACAAACTAACTTATTAACTGTAAAGTATATCTAATTTATTAATATTTTTTAACCTTTAGTCGAGAACTTAACTTCAACATAACCGAAAGTACAAGCAGGAAAGGCTTCCTTACTCCTTGCCCGACAAACTTAGACTAAACACACTCGGGAAAAAACTGGACTAAAGTGTCAACAGGAGAACGAATATGGCAAGCAAAGCCTACAAACTAAAGCTGTTTTTCCCAAAAGGATCCAACAAACTACGAAAAGAACTATGGCACAAACACAAAGAAGTCAACCAACTCGCACGAGAATACGAACTCCTTTTACTGATCTTTCGCGGCGAATCACTACGAATGAGAGCTCACCCAGAATTCCGAGTTCACCTCGGCGACGACACTGCCAAGTCAGATGCTGACAAAAATGCAATCGTACGTAGCCACAGCCCACTCGCATACGGCATACATAGCGGTATTGGAGTGCAAAACTCAATCAACTACGACCTACTCAGATGCCTCACAGACATCAAACCTCAAGTACAGAACGAAATGGGCAAAACATTGGATAACAACACCATTGTTACCGATAGCACCAAAGTGCTCTACTTCTACGGTGCTGATGAGATCAAAGATGCTGGACTCAAGTTCGTACGACTAAACCAAAAACGTATCGCCGAGCTAAACCTAGAGGAGTACCAAAAAACTGCCAAAGCAAACGCAAAAGAGATCGATACGGCTCGCGAAGCACAAAACCGCATGGAGATCGATAACGAAACAGCACGCGGAACTGACGAAGACATCCTCAAACTACTCAAAGCATACCACGACTTCATACTCCCCGAAGCGGTACTAGGCGACGACGGCAACCTTGACCCTAACGCTAAAGGGAAACCTGCCAACTCCTTTGGTGGCGAACCATCGTTTTTATACAACTTCTCCTCTGAAGCAGGCACAAAGGCTTATATCGGCGACGAAACCTACGCTACACTAGAGAAAATCATCGCAACTCTTGACGCTGGCAAAACCGAAAAACTTGACGACGAAGGCAAAAGCCTCAAACCGAAACAGTTCACCATTTCAGCAGAGGCACTGGAAAAAGCAGGGAGCATAATGAACAAAGGCGACTTCCACATGGGAGTCGATACCCTAATCAACAACAGAACAGGGAACACCCCCGGTTGGCTCAAAGATCCGTACTTCACTCAATGGTACGAAGGCTACAACCAAGGGCGACTAATGCCCCAAAATATGGCTCAAGTTGAATGGATCTACACATTCTACAGCAAGCAAAAAGAGCAACACAAACTTAAAGTTGAACTAGATAGGGGGCGATTGCAAGAATTATGCATCGTGCCATGCCTCAACAATACCGCCGGATCTGTACCAATGAAAATGTCCCTCATTGTTGCCATCGAACACATGAAAGCGTGGACAACATGGGTGGACAAAGCCGAAAAATCACTCAAAGGTGCAAGCGACCTCATCGAAAAGGGTGTCGATTTTATAAAAAAACAGAACCATGGCCAAAAAGCACTTGACGATATCGGCAACTATGAAGAGGAATACACACAAACGCAAAGCAAGGCAAGTGGCAATCAAGCAAAAGAAAACTTCATCATGAACACAGGCACAATCAAACAGTGGCAACTTGTGGTCGAAGGGTTGTACGGTATCGAAATCGGCAGGGTCAAAGCCAGAAACGACAATCAACCGTGGAGCGATGATGTTCTCGAAAGCAGAAGAGAGTCCGCTATCAAACTTGTGCAACAAAAAAACAAAAACTTCGGCGACTTCCCTTTCTTTCAGTTTATCGCTCGAGTAGGGAACGAATACCTCTGGCAACAAGATATTTTCATGGACGATGTCAAAGACGCCGAAAAACCGAAAACATTCCTCTGGAGAAGTATCAACAAAGATACCACCTCCTTGGCATGTCCTGACGATCAGAACCAAGTACCATTATTCGTGCTAGTCGCAACCACAGGGATGTGGAAACTCGAAAAACGTCGTACCCGTGACTTCGCACTCTACACGCCACCGAACCATATCTTCAACCCACAGTGGTCGCGATACGAAAGCAGTGGAAGCAACTACGACACATACGAATTCCACGGCAACCTCAAGGGTCGACGGATGTACGAAATATCCCTCGGTAACATGGGCAAACCTCCCAAACAGAAAAAATCCAAAAAAGACGATATCCCCACCGTTGGCGACACTTACCCCAAAATTCATGCCATACGAACAACACACTTCGACGGCTTCGATATCACTACTGCAGGCAAGAAAGTTAAAGTCGAATTTAACTCGAACTACAAGCAGTTCAGTGGCGAACTCGGTGGCGGTAAAATAGTGTACGATCGACACCTGCTCGAACGCATGGAGATGGAACGTATTCGTGCTAACAACCGTGCCAACAATCGCAACACTGCCAACGCCAACGCCAACGATAACGATAACGACACCCTCAACAACGAAAAAATACCATCACCCGACAAAGCAATGGGCGGACCTGCTTTTATCAGCATGACCGTTGATGTTACACCAATAATTGCCAATGGTATTCAAAAAGAGATTGTCCGCAACCATGGTACAGGTAACGAAAATATCACCAAAGCCCTATCTGTTGGCGACAACATACTAAGTATCGATCTGGGCGTTCGCACATTCGCTTCCTGCTCCGTATTCGAGATTACAGACAAAGAACCAACACACGAAAGGGCAGGCAACAGTACGCTGTGGTTCCCCATTCCCGATCGCAAAAAAGACAACCTTTATGCGGTAAAGGTACGCTCCTTCCCACTCAATATGCCTGGCGAGGGCTCCATCGTTGCAGGGGCAACCCACTCAGACGCAAAAAGAGCCGAAAACATACGCAACAATCAGTACAACATTATCGGCTTCTTCAAAGGGCATATCGGATTTATCAAATCCGTAAACCCGCACACTAGTCGGAAAGAGGATGCTCCCGACACTATCTCAGACATGTCGAGGCACTTTTCGGCGAACCTCGATGCCAACACTAATGTGTCCGAAGAGATGCAAAATATAGGGAGTGTGGCTGACCAAGTCGCACTACTGAAAAAACACTACCCCAGTGTGCCCGAATCCCTCGCAAGCATCCTGCCACAAGAAACCGCCAACTACATGGATGTGTGCCACCGAGTGTACAGCAATATCCTCCACAGCATCAAAACAAACATCGCCAATAACCCAACTATGGTCGGGCTGAGCGATGTCAAAGAGGGGAAACAGCTAGACCTGCACGACATGAGGTTCCTACCCGAAAGCGAAGCGGACAGTATTCGTCGCAAGGGGATGGTCGAACTACGCAAGAGCTTCAGCACCCTAATCTACGCTTGGTACAAGATACAACGAACCAGCAAGGCGACCAAATATGGGAGTCGTAAGGTTGTATGGGGCAAAACAGCCAGTGCCATCGACTACTACGACCGCGTTTTTCAGCTACTGAAAAGCTGGCAAAACCTCGGCAAAGTCGATATGAACAGGGGCATGGAAACTGCAGAACGTACCGGCAGGTTCCTTCGTACATTCAAAGACCACATCCTAAGCCTCCGCGACGACAGGGTGAAGGTTGGCTCCGACCTAATTATCCGTGCTGCTTTAGGGTATCGACCTGTAAAAAGTGCCGGCAATAGTGTCGAAAAAGACCTCCAAACAGGACAAAAAATCGGCTGGGAACTTGTTGACGGTGCCAAAACATGCAAACTTATCCTGTTCGAAGACCTCGCCAGCTACAGAACCTCCTTTTCAAGCGACAGACAGGGAAACCGTACACTAATGACATGGTCCCATCGTGCCATTGTGGAAACAGTGGAGAAAGCCGCCGATGCCTACAAAATGCGTGTCATCAGCGTCAATGCCGATTACACCAGCCAATTCTACTCCGAGAATGGTGCCCCAGGTGTGCGTGGATTTGCCATCGGTCGTCATAGCGGTCGCAACAAAAATGATCAGAAATATGCACCAACAATGCTACAGAATCACTTGCTGAAAAATATCAGCGAAAGCAAATCGGCAGAGATGCAGGAACTCTTTAGAATGGGAACGCACGAAGACCGCATTACAGGGTTTGTCATCAAAGCTGGTGGCCCAGACTTTTTGAGTGTTGCCTACGATGAAAATGGCAACAAGGTGTTGCAAGTTGTTAACGCCGACGAAAACGCTGCCACCAACCTGCAAACACGATACCTCAAATGGGACAAATCCTGGAACAAAATGCTTGTCAAAAGCTCCCCCGACTCCAAATACTGCGAGAATGCGGTGAAAAAGAACTCCAACATGTTTATGATATCGTTCCACAAAAACCTCGAACATGAATTTGGCAAAAACTACCAATTCAAACGACTTGGCAATAGTGACATTACATTCCAAGTAGTCAGTGCACAGGGGGAGGCAAACCTGCTCAACACCGAAGAGGTAAGGGAAGACCAAGCCGTTGTAGACGAACTCATGGAGCTAAGCACAAAGAAAAATAGTAGCGTTGTTGCCAAAGGTACATTTAACCTGTTCCGTGACCCCAGCGGTATCCTTTTCAACAAAGACTACTACTACACCGCACAAAAAGGGATCTTCTGGACGATGGTGAGGAATAGACTCAACAAACTAGCCACACCATTTACACAGAATGGACGTAATGGCAATGGGATTACACTTTACGACTACAAAGCTATGGAACGTGAAACTAAAAAGTTACAGAAGTAGTGGCTCGTGGGCTCGTGGGCTCGTGGGCTAGGGGGCTCGTGGGCTAGGGGGCTACGGCGATGACGTCAAGGTCGGCACGCACGCTACGGCTGTGCTACTCTGCTTGCCTTGTGCGTCAATCCGCTATTGTGGGGGTACTATGATCGAAGTTCGCATGATAAACGAAATCGCCTACTGCCCCCGACTCGCCTATTTAATGTACGTGGACGGTCTGTTTGAACACAATGTTCACACTATCGACGGCACTCTTCGCCACAAAAAACGTCGCCGCTCAAACTTTAAGGGGGACACGCAGAAGGGTGGCACCTTGGAGCAGAAGGGGTTTCAGCTAAGTTGTCCGTCCCTTGGTCTCACGGGCGTATTCGATGGTTTTATTGCGGAGAATGGTAGTGTTACATTGATTGAGGACAAGGTTGGTCGCGGTCCCACACGCAGTATGATTGCCAGGGCGAGCCTCTCTGCTGACGTTGACGCTGCTGACGCTGTTGACGCTGCTGACGCTGTTGACGATGACGTTGACGCTGTTGACGCTGTTGACGATGACGCTGACGTTGACGCTACCCCTCCTGCCAGCATTAGCGTTCGTGCCAACGGTAAGACGTTCCAGCTTTCCCCCCATGCCTACCACAACGATCAGGCTCAGGTTGCCTGCTACTACCTTCTTCTTGCGTCCAATGGTTATGTTTGCAGTTCCGCCCATATTTCGTATTTGGGTAGCAAGCGTCGTGTTTCCATTGAGTTTACTGAGTCACTTTTGGGTTATGCACGAGCGTTGATACGTGATGCCCAGACCCTTTCGAGCGTTAGTCGTCCGTCTCCGTTGGTTAATTCGCCCAAGTGTTCTGGTTGTTCGTTGAATGAGATATGCCTTCCTAACGAGTTGAACTATTTGAATAGTGTTCAGGAGTCTAAGCCTCGTCGGTTAATGGTTCCCCATGTTAGTGGTGGTATTTTGTATGTAACGACTCAGGGTAGTTATTTGCGTAAGTCGGGTGAGATTCTTGTTCTTACGACTCCTGATGGTCGTTCGGATAATATTCCCCTTATTAATATTTCGAGTGTGTGTGTATTTGGTAATGTTCAGTTATCGACTCAGCTTATTCGTTCGTTGGGGGCACGCGGTTGTGCCGTCCAATATTTGTCTTACTATGGTCGTTATGAGTCTATCTGCCATTCCCCTTTGTCGACCAATATCAAGCTTCGCATTAAGCAGTTCGATGAGTTTGGTAGTTCCTCTCGTCGTCTTTATCTTTCTCGTCGTATAGTTGAGTCTAAGATACGCAACCAGCGCACACTTCTACGTCGTAATTTGAAGGTTGACATTTCCGGTTCACCTTACTGTTTGGACGATCTTCGTCGTATGTATGTGAAGTCACAGGAGTGTGAGAGTCAGGAGAGTCTTTTGGGTATCGAGGGTTATGCTGCGAAGGCTTATTGGAGTTTGTTTCCGTATCAGTTTCAGGGTGGTGATTTTCCGTTTACGGGTCGCAATCGTCGTCCACCTCGCGATCCTGTGAACGTCCTTCTGTCTTTGGGCTACACACTTCTTCTTCGCGACGTCTACATCGCTCTTTCTAGCATCGGATTCGATCCTTACCGCGGCTTTTATCATGCATCAGAGTATAAGCGTCCGTCCCTTGCGTTGGATATGATGGAGCCTTATCGTCCTATCATTGTTGATTCCAGCGTTCTTCGCAGTATTAATCAGGGTATTGTGAAGTCTTCCGATTTCAGTATTTACAAGGGTGGTTGCTATATTCGTCCTAGGGCAAAGCGACGTTTCATCAATGTTTACGAGCAACGCATGGGGGAGGTGATTACACACCCCAGCTTCGACTACTCCCTCAGCTACCGTCGGACTCTTGTATTGGAGTCACGCCTCCTTGCGCGCTACATTCAGGGCGACATTTCGGATTATACCCCTTTAACCGTGCGTTAACATAGCTTTTAATGGAGTGGGGGGGGTAGGGAGCAGAGATTATGCAAAAGACTTGGTTAGTTGTTTACGACATATCCGACAGCAAACGCCTTCAGCAGGTTCACCGCATCGTCAAAGATTATGGTGACGGCATTCAGAAGTCCGTATTTTTGTGCCAACTGAGCCCTAGCCACCTTTCCATTCTTCAGGACAAAATATCCAGTACCATCCATTATCATCATGATCAGGTAATATTTATTCCGCTCCACCGCACAGATAAATATCTCGAGGTTGATCGTTGGGAGACTTACGGCAGGCGTGTTTATGAGTCGGAGAGTCGCTATATGATATACTGATTTTTCGTAAATATATTTTAGTTGTAAATAAAGTGTTGACAAAGTATTTGTTAGGTGTTAGATTGGTTTTGTATCTAGACATCTGCGGTTGTCTTAGTGTTCCCTAGTGCGTTGCCTTATCGACTATTAGTCATAAGTTTCAGAAGGGGACACTCGTTTAATAACTGACAAGAGAAACGAGCGTTTCGGAGCTCATAAAAGTTCTGTGGTCGCTCGCAAGGTCTTTCCTTAGTGGGTTACGTTGTTTCTCTAGCCATAACAACTATCTGTTAGACCGTTGCTTGACTTAACAAAAGAGCCTCCCTCGACAAAGCCCCTTTTGTTGTAGTGTTAGTTGGGTATCTGGGGTAGGCGGTTCGGCTTACTAGTCTGTTATTCAACG
>CAMZNS010000021.1 GCA_947313855.1 uncultured Deferribacteraceae bacterium | reverse complement strand
CACGACCGAGACGCACAGCACCAAGATGCACAGCACCAAGATGCACAGCACCAAGATGCACAGCACCAAGATGCACAGCACCAAGATGCACAGCACCAAGATGCACAGCACCAAGATGCACAGCACCAAGATGCACAGCACCAAGATGCACAGCACCAAGACAATATCCAAACCATCGAAAACTTCTCGGCAATACCATGCATTGCACAGATGCACGGCACCAAGATGCACGGCACCAACATGCACGGCGATACAGCAGTGATAACCCATGGCGACAAGCTATTCACAGCCATCACTAGGGTAACAACAAAATACACATGAGCGGAGTCTCGCGATGAACAACACAACGCCAACACCAACGCCAACACCAACGCCAACACCAACGCCAACGCCAACGCACGCAAACAACCTCACTTGGCACCCCGACACCAACATGACCGAGTTTAAACAAACAAACTACCCCATTATCGAACGTGCACAAGGCTTCTACATGCACACCACCGACGGACGAAAACTACTCGATGGAATATCATCATGGTGGTGCGTCTCACTCGGACATTCGCGTAGTGAAATTGTGGAACGGATGATAAACTCACTACAAACCAAACAACACGTAATACTAGGTGGGATGGCACACACTAGCGTAATCAACCTCTCAAGGGAACTTGCCACCATCACACCGGGAGATCTCAACCACTCATTCTACGCCAGCGATGGTGCTAGTGCTGTGGAAGCTGCATTACGTATGGCTATTCAGTATTGGGTAAATATTGGCGTACAAGGAAAAAATAGGTTCATAGCGTTGCAAGACGCATACCACGGTGACACCATGGGTGCCATTGGTGTCGGATTCCTCGAATCGTTCCACGCACCACTCGAAGATGTCGTAAATCGTGCCCATGTTGGCGAAGCACCCAACTGCCTGCTGTGCCCACACAAACAACAACCGAAAACATGCAACGTGGAATGCTTTGACAGCATCAAACAAATTGTAACAAAATACCACAACGAAGTGGCAGCAATTATCGTCGAACCAATGGTGCAGGGGGCTGGAGGGGTGAAAATATCCCCACCCAAATACATGACCAAATTGCGAAAAGTGTGCGACGAATACAACATACTCCTCATTGCAGACGAAATCGCCGTGGGGTTCTACAGAACAGGGGAACTATTCGCATGCAATCACAGTAACGTTGTACCAGATATCCTTGTGCTAGGTAAGGCGCTAACAGCAGGACATGCACCCATGAGCGTCGCCATCGCAAACGAACGGATATACAACTCGTTCGAAAATAAAATCTTTTGGCACTCACATACGTTTGGCGGATACCCTGCAGCGTGTGAAGCTGCATTGGCTGTTCTCGATATCTACAAAAAAGATGATATTTTCAGCACGGTGAAAAAAAATGGGGAAGTGCTACGGGAAGTTATTGCCAACTGTGCACAGAGGTTGGGAGTCGCCCATGAAGCAATAGGCATGGTGGGGATGATGAAGCTGAGTATTGCTGAAGAGGGTGGTTGTGTTGCAAATGCTGTTCGACGTGGGGAGCTTGCGTCAGAGTGTGCGTCAGAGTGTGCGTCAGAGTGTGCGTCAGAGCTTGCCAAGGTGTTTACAAATGCCATGGTTGAGGCTGGTGTGTTTGTACGACCTTTGGGGGACGTGGTGTATCTTTGGGCACCATTGACCATCGGATCGAGGGAGTTCGACCTTATTCGACACGCACTGAATAAAGGTATTGAGGCTATTGAAAGGTTTGGGAATAGCTAGGGGGTAGTTGGCGGCAACCAACGTAGCCAACTCAATCAACGCCAACGCCAACACCAACACCAACATCAACGCCAACGCCAACGCAACGCCAACATCAACGCCAACGCCAACGCCAACATCAACGCCAACATCAACGCCAACATCAACGCCAACATCAACGCCAACGCCAACATCAACGCCAACGCCAACGCCAACGCCAACGCCAACGCCAACGCCAACATCAACATCAACGCCAACATCAACGCCAACATCAACGCCAACGCCAACGCCAACATCAACGCCAACACCAACGCCAACGCCAACGCCAACGCCAACGCCAACGCCAACGCCAACATCAACGCCAACATCGGACGTATAACGAAAAAACCCCCACTATTGTACACAATAAAGCAGATGGTACTGCTCCCATGGTGCACAATGGCGGGAGTTGTTATTTATTAGTATTCTACATGACCGCCAAAAAGAGATGCTCAAGCTCTTAAGAGGGGAGGGGGATTAGAACCTGAAGTTAAACGTTAGTCCTGCAGTGGTGCCACCCCAGTCGATAACTTCCGGATCGCCGAGTAACCCTGAGGACGGAACAAGCTTGTTGCCACTAGCATCAATAAGCTGTGTTGCTGCTGGTGCAGCGTAGAGGCGAGCAAAGATGCCGATGGTTGTTCTGCGAGTGAAGCTGATATCGTAACCGAAGCGTGTAACAAAAGGTGTTGTTGCTGCAAAGGAGTACTTAAGCGTGTCGCCGTCGGCGTTTTTGTATGTTAGGGATGTGGCTGGTATCACAAGTCCGATACCGATGTAGGGTTGGAAGTTCCCCATATCTTTAACAGCGAGCATGGATGCTTCTACGTTGATTGTTTGGTAGGAACCGTCATTGGAGATCAGTTTACCTGTCTCGGGATCGAGATCGCCTGCTACTGTTGCTGCTACTGTTGCGTATGTGAAGTCCAGTGAGAGTCTGAATGTATCGTCAAGGGCGATAATCATTCCGGTACCCCCAGCTAAGCCGAGTCCTAGAGTTACGTTTGCAATTTTGGTATGGGGAATAAAGACGCCACCAAAAGTTGTGCTACGAATAACTTTATTTGCGTTAGCTGTGCTTGCCATGGCGATGCTAGAGATGAGTACTCCGACCATCAAAATAATTAGTGAGTATTTTTTCATACTTATACCCCTCCGAGAGTATTTCATGTAGTGTTGTTGTGCAAGAGCCTCTACCACTTTTGTTATAACCTTACAGTTTGTAAAAGGTCAATAAAAAATAAAAAATAGTAAATAAGCATCGTCAATCTAAAGTATTACATATTACAAGCTATAAAATCAAGAAAAATATTTATAGTGGATGCTTGCGTATGCAAAAACAGGGCGAGTGTACACTACTTGTCTATTTGTAGTTCGGCATAGATTTCCATTACTAAAGCTAATTTTAATAGCAAAAATAAAAATATAAACACCACGACGAGTGCCCATAAAAAACATATAAAGTCAACTTGAAATATTATTTATATTTTTTTATAATAGCCCACATGCTGACTTCTAATTTTGAATACCACCTACCAAACCACCTAATAGCCAAATATGGCAAGACAGACAGAGCAACATCACGCCTCATGTGTATCGAACGCAAGGTTGATGCCATCTCACACGATTACTTCCAAAATCTACCCGAAATACTAACCAAAATCTTCCCCGAAAAATGCTCCCTAGTGGTCAACAACACCAAGGTTATGAAGGCACGCCTCTACGCCAATAAATCCTCCGGCAAACGGATAGAACTACTACTACTAAAACATGCTGGAGGGAACAAATTTACCTCCATGATAAGGGGACGGGTACCTCTGGGAACAACACTCACCCTGGAAACAGCCACTGTGCAACTGCTTGAAAGGTTCGAGGATGGCACTGTGCTCCTAGAGTTCTCGTCCGATCCGTTTGCGGTTATGATCGCCGAAGGGCACACTCCCTTGCCCCCATACATCGATCGCGACGATACTCCCGAAGACACCCATGCCTACCAAACCATCTTCGCCAACCACCTAGGATCGGTGGCAAGCTCCACGGCGAGCATACACTTTAGCCAACATGTTTTGGCGGAGCTGGAGCAACGGGGGATACGTGTCCATGAGATAACACTGCACATAGGGTTGGGGACGTTCAAACCCATTAACACAGACGCCATCGACGACTACAGCATTCACAGCGAATACTACGAAATTACGCCTGAAACTGCCCATGCTATTAATATGGATAAGGCTGAGGGGCGTAAGGTTGTTTGCGTGGGTAGCACTAGTGTGCGTGCACTGGAGAGCAATGCGTTACTGGGGGGCACTAACCCCCACACTAGCACTAGCCCCCACACTAGCATTAGCAGCCCCCACACTAGCACTAGCAGCCCCCACACTAGCACTAGCAGCCCCCACACTAGCATTAGCAGCCCCCACACTAGCACTAGCAGCCCCCACACTAGCACTAGCAGCCCCCTCCTTACCCCCTACGCTGGTGAAACGTCCCTTTACATTACTCCTGGGTTCCGATTTCGCGTTGCGGATGCCATCATAACCAACTTCCACATGCCACGAACAACTCTCCTTGTGATGATGAGTGCTTTCTACGGCAGGGAACAGCTTTTGGAGGCGTATGGGGAGGCGATTAGGGAGCAGTACAAATTTTACAGCTATGGCGACGCCATGATAATGTACTAGGGTTGCGAGAGTGTTTGGAGCCCGTGATTTATTTTGGAGGTGTTTGTGGAGATAGTTGTTTTGGGTAGTGGTAGTTCGGGCAATAGCTATTATTTCCCTTTCGGCGACATTTATAATTTTGTGGACATTGGTGTGTCACGCAGTTTGTTGCTTCCTCTTTTGTCTGAGAAGCGTCCTCGTCATATTAATATATTTATTACCCATGAGCACAATGATCATGTTAGTGGTCTTCGGTCGTTGCAACGCATGTTCCCCACCGTGCCCATATTTGTGTACGCCTCGCCGCCGGTGCTGAGCCTTTTGCACGATATGGCGAGTTTTCAGAAGTTTTGGTTGTCGGAGTTTGTGACCCCCCATGAGATGCAGCCGGATAGGCTTTACAGCGTGAGTATGTTGGTTGATGGCGATACTGCGTTCAGTGGTAGTGTTCCCCGCATCAATGTTCGCACCCACAGAACCCTCCACAATTCCCCCCTTGGATTGTCGTATCGGTTTGATATTCTTGTGTCTGAGCCTGTTCTTGTTGGTTCGGACAACCAGCTCGCTTCGAATACTACGGATGTGGATATTTTTGACAAAGATGAAATATATTCGGATAATGAGAATATTGTATCTGTTGGTTTTTTGACCGATACGGGGGATGTCACACCGGAAATGCTTGACAGTTATGGTCGGTGTCGTATACTATTTTTAGAAGCGAACTACGACGACTCGCTACTGGAAAAATCTTCCTACCCGCAAACGATTAAACAGAGGATAGCATCATCAACGGGACACTTATCAAACGCACAAGGGTTACAGTTTATAGAGAAACTTTCCGTTAGCGGTCGTGTGAGGATTCTTCTGCTAGCCCATGTTAGCGAAAACGCAAACAGCTACACCCGCCTTGAGTCGTACTCAGACTTCTATCAATCAACATACAATATAAAAACAGTAGTCCTGAAGCAAAAAAGTTTTAGAAAGATACTTATTAGGTAAAAGATAGTTCGGAGGTCGATAAATGTCCACTAAAGATGTTAATATCACAAATGAAGGGTCGTTTTTGAATGCCCTGTGGGGGAACTTCCTCGGGAACGCCCCAAGATGGTACAAAATAACGATGGCATCGTTTCTGCTCGCAAATATTCTACTGCTCTTTATTCTGCCCGAGAAAGGGATGGGACTAGACAACTTTAATCGCTTTGTACTCGGCTGGATAATACTACTGCAGTTTATCTTCACCTTGGCAATGGCACTCAAAGCCTACCCACTCGGACCCTCAGGGATACTCGCCCTACAAGGTATCGCCCTCGGGTTGACCATCCCTTACGGTAACGCCGCATTCGCCGAAATGTTTCACCTTAGCAGTGCCACTAACCCCTTGGAACTACTCGAAATAGGCACCGAAGTTGTTTACCATGAAGTATTGGAAAACATACCAGTTATTCTGCTACTCATGTTTATGGTTGCCGGTATCTACTTCATGAAAGACGGGTTGCTCTACGTATTTTCGTTCCTTCTTGTCAAGGTTCGCTCGAAAATACTTCTCAGCCTAATATTCCTTTCAGTTGCAGCATTTTTGTCAGCATTTCTCGATGCTCTAACTGTTACAGCTGTTATTATCTCCGTCGGTGTTGGTTTCTACTCTGTTTACCACAAATACTCATCATCCATTCACTCGAAATATAGCGTCAACAGCGACGATGACGTCCACGAACATGCCAGAGAGGAGTTGGAAGAGTTTCGTGCTTTCCTTCGCAACCTTCTGATGCATGGTGCTGTTGGTACTGCGTTGGGTGGTGCTCTGACCCTTGTTGGCGAGCCTCAGAATATTATTATTGCAGACAAGATGGGTTGGTCCTTCATGGAGTACATCTACCACATGGATATTGTTGCGTTGCCCGTATTTATATCCGGTATCACTGTAACGGTTCTTGTTGAGAAATTTAACCTGTTCGGCTACGGTGCTGATCTTCCTGACAACGTTCATCGCATCCTTGCTGAAAGTGCCAAAGAGAACGACGCCAAGCGAACCCTATCTGATAAAGGTAAGTTGGTTGTCATGCTTGTTGTTGGTATCTTGCTTATTCTTGGTCTTGCCCTCCATGTTGCTCAGGTTGGTATTATCGGTTTGGCGATTATTATTCTCCTCACAACCTTCAACGGTGTGATCGACGAACACCAAATCGGGAAATCGTTTCAGGAGGCACTACCCTTTACAGCACTCCTTGTAGTGTTTTTCATTATCGTGTCGATAATCAACTCCCAAGGTCTATTCCTCCCCATCATGGATTACGTCTTCGCCTTGGATGGTCGAGCACAGGTATCGTCGTTCTTTATCTTCAACGGCTTGCTGTCGATCATTTCGGACAACGTGTTTGTGGCAACAATCTACATTACACAAGCTCTGGATGCGTTTAACGCTGGTCTTGTTGACAGGAAGCAGTTGGAGCACATCGCCGTTGCCATCAACATGGGAACAAACATTCCGTCTGTTGCAACACCCAACGGTCAAGCCGCCTTTCTGTTCCTGCTAACATCCGCGTTGGCACCGTTGATAAGGCTTTCGTACTTCCAGATGATGAAGCTTGCGTTCCCGTATTTCGTGGTAATAAGTATTATGGGTTACTGCGCAACAGTTTACTTCTACTAGTAAGGACTGGACGTTTGGGTGGAGGGTTTTGTGCCCTCCGCCCCACTAAATTAGAGCAGGTTAAATTTTTATTGATATTTTATATTAAGTGTGCTACGCTACATTAGTTACTTGGATGTCTGTTGTGCGAGAGCCCGCCACGTGTGTCCTGTTGTGCGAGAGCCCGCCACGTGTGTCTGTTGTGCGAGAGCCCGCCACGTGTGTCTGTTGTGCGAGAGCCCGCCACGTGTGTCCTGTTTGCTTCTAGATTATTAGTCACTAAACTGTTCTCTGCTAAATTAGAGGTGTTTTATGAAGTTTGAAAAAGTACTACTACCTGTGGACTTCTCTGACCATTCCGACAACCTACTGAAAGTTGCCATTAGTTTTGCCAAGAGCAACAACTCAACATTGTCTCTTGTGCATATCGTCTCCACCGATCTCTACGTCTCCTCGTTTTACTCCAGCACAATCAATCTCCCTAACATTATTATAGATATTGTTGCTGAAGCAAAGGTGCATATGGAAAGTTTTGTGGGTCGATTTGATTTCCAAGGAGTCCCCTTCGAATCGAAGGTTATTGAGGGGAATGTGCACAAGGCCATTTACGAAGAGGCAGAAACCATGGGTGCTGACCTAATTATCATGGGCACGCACGGGCGATCCGGTATCGAACACATGGTACTAGGATCCACCGCCGAACGAGTAATCCGTGAAGCACCGTGCCCCGTAATGACCATCAAGCACGACGTTTCATCCGACTAAGTATGCTTTGAACTAACGAACCACAAACCAACACATGCAAATGATTAAAATAGAAACCATCACCCATGGCTCATTAATCACACAGCATTAAAGAGCCGTTGACGGAGTGCACAAAATATGGTCGTCTCAGCAAAAAACCTAAACAAACGCTACTCCAGTGGCACCGAAGCTATTCGCGGAATCAGCTTCGATATAAAAAAAGGTGAAATATACGGCTTCCTAGGACCAAACGGTGCCGGCAAGTCCACCCTCATCAAAATGATATCCTGCTACTTCCCCGCAACAAGTGGGGACTTGACCGTACTAGGTCTTAACCCAAACAGGAAAGCAAGCACCATCAAACGCTGTCTCGGCATCATGCCACAGGACAATAACCTCGATCCAGACCTAACGGTTTTCGAAAACCTCTACCTGTATGCCAACTACTTTAACATTCCTCGTAAGAAGCGTTTAGAACGTATCGATGAACTCCTTACACTTGTCGGTCTAGAGCACAAACGTAACGCACGCGTAACACAAATATCGGGTGGACAGCAACGTCGTGTTGTTCTCGCACGCTCCATCATTAATGACCCCAAAATACTCATCCTAGACGAACCTAGTGCGGGGCTTGATCCCCATAGTCGTCAGGTTGTATGGAGTATTATTCGCGACCTCAATGCGAAAGGGCGCACCGTTATCCTCACCACACACTACATGAAAGAGGCGGAGGAGCTTTGCCATCGTATCGCCTTTGTTGATGCGGGCAAGATAGTTGCTCTTGACACCCCAGAAGGTCACTTGGCGGCGAATAATGCCACCGATCTAGAAGATGTTTACCTAAAAACCATGGGTAGTTCCCTCGAGGAGTAGATGTATGATCTCACTACGCACATATAAAAAGAATCGCGATGCAGGTAGTATTGATGGTAAAATTCGCACTGCAGACCTCTGTGGTGGCAACTCCATCTGGAAAGACCTGTACGACTCGAGACTTCTCTGGATGCGTCAGCTTACTGTTTTTCGCAAAACATACAAAGTTGGATTGGTGATACGATTTTTCGAGCCTCTTCTCTACCTATTTGCCATCGGTTTGGGGATTAGTACCTACGTGGGCAAAATCAATGGTTTGACGTATATCGAGTTTATTGCCCCTGGCATACTCATTACCACGGCCATGTGGGCAGCAACATACGAAACATCGTTTGCCATCTACACTAAAATACACTACCAACGCACTTATGAGGCGATTTTAGCAACCCCGATGAATGTTCGTTCTATTATTATTGGTGAAATGGCTTGGGCAGGCACGAAGGCTATCCTTAATATGACCATTGTCATGCTACCCCTTGCTTTGATGGGTTTGTTCCACTCGCCATATATTATTGTTGCAGTTTTGGTTGGTTTTTTGGTGGGTCTAATTTATTCCGCTTTTGGGATTATAGCAACTTCGTTTATTCGTGCCATGGATCACTACGGCATTTACTCCACCTTCTTTATTATGCCGTTGTTCATGTTTTCGGGGGTATTTTACCCCATTGAAAACTTACCTGGTGTACTATCTTTCTTTGTTTGCCTTACTCCGTTGTACCATGGTGTTGAGGCGGCACGTTTACTGAGTGTTGGCGACCTAGGGATTATGCTACATGTGGTATATTTGTTGGTTATGGTTGTGTTGTTGGTGCCCCTAGCACTGCATCGTATTTCAGGTAGGATTGTTACCGCTTAGGTGTTTTTGTTTCATGAATAGCCAATAAGGGTAATAAATGAAGCTCTGTTAAGTGCCGTGCGTGACTTGTGCCTCAGGTGTTTCATGAATAGCCAATAAGGGTAATACTTAACATAATATTGACGTATTATATTGACTTATTATATTGACGTATTATTTGGTTTAAGGAGGTTATGATGTTTCATCATCCCATTCATGTTTTTTCTGAGATAGGTAAGCTAAAGAAGGTACTGTTGCACCGCCCTGGTAACGAGCTAAACAACTTGACGCCCGATCTGCTTGATCGATTGTTGTTTGACGACACACCTTTTTTGGATGTTGCACAAAAAGAGCACGATGCTTTTGCACAGGTTCTGCGTGATTCTGGTGTTGGCGTTGTTTACTTCGAGGATCTTGTTACAGAGTCCCTCGTTTCGGATAGTATTCGGGAGCAGTTTGTTCGTCAGTTTCTTCGTGAGGCTGGTGTAATTTCTCCCCATAAAACAGATGCTCTTATTGATTTGCTTTTGAGTTTGTCCCCTTTGTCGATGGTAAACTACATGATTGCTGGTGTATTGAAGAGCGATCTCAAGGGTCATAAGGGTGTTTCGCTCTCATCGATAGCTGAGGATCACTACCCGTTTTTGTGCGATCCTTTGCCCAACCTGTTGTTCCAGCGTGATCCATTCGCTTCCATCGGCAATGGTGTGTCGTTGCATAGTATGCGTAACGAGACTCGTCGTCGTGAGACTCTATTTTCCGAGTATGTGTTCACCCATCACCCGACATACGGTGGCAGTAATGTTCCGCGGTGGTTTGAGCGAGATTCGGATGCTTGCTTAGAGGGTGGCGACATCCTTGTTTTGAATGCAACAACCCTTATCATAGGGATATCGGAGCGTACAGATGCTTCTTCCCTGGATATTTTGGCGAGGAATATTTTTAGTGGCGACAACAAGATTGAGACAATTTATGCCCTTAGGATTCCGTCCACAAGGGCTTTCATGCACCTTGACACGGTTTTCACACATATCGATCATGCCACATTTACCATACATTCAGAGATTGAGGCACCGCTTAATATTTACAAGATGGTCAAAGATAATCATTCGGACTACGGTGTAAAGGTGACGGAGGAAGTGCAGACTCTTCAGCGTGTATTGGAGGAGTGTGTCGGTGGTAGTGTCAATCTCATAAGGTGTGCTGGTGGGCACCCCATCTACTCCGCTCGCGAACAGTGGAACGACGCCACCAACACTCTAGCAATAGCCCCCGGTGAGGTAGTTGTTTACGACAGAAATGTTATTACCAACAGGCTCCTTGAAGAGGCGGGCATTAAAATCCACGTGGTTGCTTCCAGCGAGCTTTCCCGTGGTCGCGGTGGCCCAAGGTGCATGTCCATGCCCCTTATTCGCGAAGACATATAAACCTGACAAACGTAAATTCAACACTAGAAAGGAGTTAGCAGATGTACAACTTGAGAAATAGAAGTTTTATACGGTTATTGGACTTTTCCAAAAAGGAACTCCGATTTTTGCTCGACCTATCGCACTCCCTTAAACAAGCAAAATACAACGGCACAGAGGCACCACTACTCTCAAAGAAAAATATTGCCCTCATCTTTGAAAAAGACTCCACACGAACACGTTGTGCTTTCGAAGTGGCAGCATTCGATCAGGGTGCACACGTAACATACCTAGGACCATCAGGCTCGCAACTTGGCAAAAAAGAATCTGTTGCCGATACCGCAAGGGTTTTAGGACGGATGTACCATGCCATCGAATTCCGTGGGTTCTCCCAAGAAGCTGTGGAGGATCTCGCAAAATACTCCGGCGTGCCAGTGTACAACGGACTCACAGATGAAGCTCACCCAACACAAATATTGGCAGACTTCATGACACTAGAGGAACACAAAGGGAAACTTGAAGACGTAACACTTGTCTACTGCGGCGACGGACGCAACAACATGGCGAACTCACTACTCGAAGGGGCAGCAATCATGGGGATGGATTTCCGCATCTGTGCACCGAAATCACTATTCCCTGACGAAAAATTGGTCGCAGAAGCACGCAAAATTGCCGAAAAATCTGGAGCAAAAATAACCATCACAGACAACATTGACGAAGGCGTAAAAGGTGCTGACGCTGTGTACACCGACGTTTGGGTCTCCATGGGCGAAGACAACTGGGACGAAAGGATAGAACTACTCAAACCTTACCAAGTTAATGCCAAACTCATGGCAAAAGCAAACAAAGACGCAATATTCCTGCACTGCTTGCCAGCATTCCACGATACAAAAACCGTCATCGGGCAAGAGGTGTTCGAAAAATACGGACTCAATGGACTAGAGGTCACCGACGAAGTGTTTGAAAGTGCACAATCGGTTGTCTTTGACGAATCGGAAAACAGACTCCACACCATCAAAGCTGTAATGGTTGCAACTCTGGGACACTGATAAACACAACTAAACACAACTAAACACAACTAAACACAACTAAACACAACTAAACACAACTAAACACAACTAAACACAACTAAACACATCCGAAACAAGACGAATACCATAAGGAGAGACTAATGAGAGTACCACATACATTTTCTATCATTTTTGGACTAATTGTTATCTTTGCAGTGCTAACCTGGGTGCTGCCTGCTGGACAGTTCGATACCGCTTTCGACGAAGGGGTAGGGCGTGAGCTAGTTATCCCCGGATCCTACCACATTGTTGACTCCAACCCGCAAGGCTTCATGAGTGTTTTTACCGCTTTTGCCAAAGGTATCATCGATTCAGCTGAAATAATCGCGTTTGTGCTGATTGTTGGGGGAGCTTACGGTGTTATTCTGAAAACAGGTGCCATCGACAGCGGTTTGCGTCAGGCTATTCGCAGGTTGGGGAAAAGCGACAAACTCGTAATCCCCATCCTGATGGTACTGTTCTCCATCGGGGGCACAACGACGGGGATGTACGAAGAGACGCTACCGTTTTACTTGATGATGATCCCCCTCATGATAGCCTTGCGATACGATGCTATTGTTGGTGTGTCGGTGATTTTCATCGGAGCTGGTGCAGGGGTGTTGGGCTCAACGGTCAACCCATTTGCCACGGGTATCGCCTCTGCCATTGCGGGTGTAGATCTAGCCGACGGATTGAATCATCGTCTTGTTATCTACGTGCTAGTAACAACCGTGTCCATACTCTATGTTATGCGTTACGCGGCGAAGGTCAAGAAAGATCCGAGTAAGTCCATTGTTGCCGACTCCTTGGAGGAGCATCGGGAGCACTTCTTGAATCAGCAAGATGACGAATCTGAGTCGTCGCAGGGTGAGTTTTTGGCATCCCACAAAATAATACTACTAATGTTTGCGTCCATGATCGGTTTCATGATCTACAGCATTATTGTTTTGGGTTGGTGGATGCAGGAGATAACCATGCTTTTCTTGGTTGTTGCCATGTTGAGTGGGATTGTTAGTCGCATGAAGGACGAAGTTTTCTGGAATGCATTTATCACAGGTGCACAAGATCTACTTTCGGCAGCCCTTGTT
This sequence comes from uncultured Deferribacteraceae bacterium, assembly GCA_947313855.1. GTDB lineage: Bacteria > Chrysiogenota > Deferribacteres > CAMZNJ01 > CAMZNJ01 > CAMZNJ01. Next base: position 40,220 of record CAMZNS010000021.1, on the reverse strand, counting down.
ATCGGTTTGGCTAGGGGTATTGTTTTGATCGCCCAAGATGGTGTTATTATGGACACCATCCTAAACGGTACGGCGGAGTTCTTGTCGGGGTTGTCCACATATGCGTTCATCGTGCTAAATCAGGCGGTTCAGCTGGGTATTGCCTTCTTGGTGCCGTCGTCATCTGGGCACGCTGCTCTCACAATGACCATCATGGCACCGTTGGGGGATCTATTCGACGTACCAAGATCACTTATTGTGACAGTTTACCAATCGGCATCCGGTGCGGTCAACCTGATTACGCCAACAAGTGGTGTGCTCATTGCTGCCCTTGCCATGGCTCGGGTTAGCTGGATAAACTGGGTGCGATTTATTTACCCACTGGTATTGATAAACATTACCATAGCTCTTGTTGTGGTGATGTTTGCTCTGTAGGTAATAGTTGTTTGCGAGGGGGTTTGATGGTGGTTTAAGCCCACGGGCATTCTCGGGCACTCTCGGGAGTTCTCGGGTATTCTCGGGCACTCTTGGGAGTTCGCCCCCCCCTCGCCTTTTAGGGAGATTTAATTATGAAGGTGGAAAAACAGTCGAATAAGGGTAGCACTGAACAGATAGTGGTGGTTGCCCTAGGGGGTAACGCATTGGAAAACAGCGACTCGCCCACTGCTGACAATCAGAAGAAAGTTATCGAAGCATCCATGACGCATATTGCCGAACTGATTTCGGTGGGGATGAAGGTTGTTCTTACCCATGGCAATGGTCCTCAGGTGGGTCGTATCGGGTTGCAGAATGAGGCCGCCAAAGAGATTACGCCACCCATGCCTTTCGATGTATGTGGAGCCATGAGCCAAGGTATGCTCGGTTACCATATTCAACAAGCACTCAAAGGGGAGCTAAACAATCGTGGCATAGTGTCGTCTGGGGTAAGCTCATTGGTTACGCAGGTGGTGGTGAGTCCCCATGATGAGGCATTCAACAACCCCACCAAACCTATCGGTCCTTTTTACACAAAGTCTGAAGCGGAAGCGTTGGAAAGGAGCAAAGGGTACGTTATGAAGGAGGATAGCGGTCGCGGGTTCCGCAGAGTCATCGCATCCCCCAAGCCGCTGGAGATTGTTGAGCTTGCCACGATCAAAGCATTGCTCAACGAAAACATAACCGTTATTGCCGTTGGAGGGGGCGGTGTGCCTGTGATAAAAAAGGGGACCACCCTCGACGGTGTGGAAGCTGTTATCGATAAAGATTTTGCGTCGGCAAAATTGGCGGAAAATATAGACGCACACACACTGGTTATACTTACTGAGGTGGAAAAAGTGGCACTCAACTTCGGCAAGGAGAACCAAAAATGGCTCAATACCCTGACCTTGCAGGAGGTCGATGAGTACACTGCTCAGGGACACTTCGCCAAAGGATCCATGTTGCCAAAAGTGGAAGCATGTTCCGCATTTGTGCGGTCGAAAAAGGGTCGCAAGGCACTAATCACCTCCCTAAGCAAGGTCAACGAAGCGTTGAGGGGTGAGACGGGTACGCACATTGTGAGCTAGGGTGCCACGGGGGCACGGTGCTGTTGCGGTGCAGGCAGTGCTGGTGCGGTGCAGGCGGTGCAGGCGGTGCTGGTGCGGTGCAGGCGTACTACGTTGCTACGGTGACTGGTTGGCGTTGAAGTAGTAGTCCATGGTACGCCAAAACTGCTCCTTCTCCTGCTCATACTGTGGTGAACCATGATACGACTGTGTTGTTGTGCCTGCTCGTGCTGCAAGTGCCTTGTCCACAGGCGACATTTTTGCATACACCTGCCCACGAAACTCTGCTGAGTTGGCTAGCCCCTTGCTAAACCACACGGCGTATTTCTTGATGAGAGCGAGATTGTAACCATGTGGATCGTTTCTGCGTGTTGCGAGTTCGGTTTCGTGTTGTGCTAGTGACATCAGTAGGTTATATATCTCTTTGGGCGACAGGTATGTGTCGGGGTTTTTGTCCTCCTTGATGGCCTGAAATATCCACGGCTTTTTCATCATCCCACGTCCTAGCATTACGCCGTGCATCCCCGTGTTTTTAATTTGGAGGTAGCTTTCACGATCAAAGGCGTTACCGTTACCGATGAGAGCGACGTTTTTGGCATTTTGGGCAAGCTCCTCCAACGCACTGTATATCGGTACGCCTGCGAACATCTGCTTGCGAGTTCGTGCATGAATGATGAGAGCGTCCACCCCTTCGTTTTCGGCGATATTCAGTATTTCACGATACACCATGTTGTTGTTGTCCCATCCTAGTCGTATTTTGATGGATATGGGTTTGGTGGTGGATTTTCGCATGTGTTGACAGATTTTCGCAACGGTGTTCGTGTCACGCAGAAGTCCTGCCCCGCCACCTTTTTTGTAAACCTTTTTCGCTGGACACCCCATGTTTACGTTGTACCCTTTGATATGTTCCCCCTCGGTGCCATCCTCGCACACCTGTACGGCACCAGAAAAACTTTCGGGATTCATGCCAAATAGTTGAACATGGACATCCCCTTCACTTGCGTCGATGGAGAGGTAGTGGAGGGTTTTTTGTATTTGGCGAACAAGACCCTCAACGGATATCATCTCGGTGAACATTAGTCCTGAGTGGTAGTTGCGAATAATGTTTCGGAAAGCACGGTTGGTGACGCCAGCTAAGGGGGCGGCAACAAGGTCGTCGTCTTGTAGTAGGTTGTGGAAGTAGTTTGGGTTTGTGGCTGAGTTTGTGGCTGAGTTTGTGGCTGAGTTTGTGGCTGAGTTTGTGGCTGAGTTTGTGGCTGAGTTTGTGGCTGAGTTTGTGGCTGAGTTTGTGGCTGAGTTTGTGGCTGAGTTTGTGGTCGAGTGTTCGTTATTCATTTTATATATCTTATCCATACTTGTTTTGTTTTTGTGCTACGACGGGAGGCTAGAGTAGGCATTGAGCTCCATGGCGTCGCCACCCATTAAAGGGGCAACACTCTTTGAAGTATCCATTAGGTAGGTTGTGTAAGCGATCATGTCGCCGTTGTCGGTGGAGTGGTAGGGTGACGGGAAGAATACATCGAGACCAAGAGGCTTGCTGTGAGCTGTCAAGGCTTGGATAATGCGACCGTTGCAAGCAACTCCTCCAGACACAACCATGCTAGAAACATGACCATAAGTTGCTCGAGCAAGATTAACGCCGTGGGTAACCTTCTCTGTGAGAGACGCAACAGCACATTGGTGAAACGCCAAAGCAACGTGGGCATCGATGTTGCTGAAGGAGTGTTCGTTTTTTTGGTAAGCAAGAAGGGACGCCGTCTTCAAACCGCTAAACGAAAAATCTTTATTGCCACGCATGGGAGGGGTAAACTTTAATGGCGTACTGCTGATGGTGTTGGCAAGGCTCTCCAGATAAGGACCACCGGGGTAGGGACCACCCATACCTTTGGCAACCTTGTCGAACGCCTCACCAAGGGCATCATCGATTGTGCGACTAATTAGGTGCATTTCGTACGACTCAGAAATATAAAAAATGTGGGTGTGACCACCAGATATGACCAAAGACAAAAAAGGTAAACGCAATGAAGGGTTATCGAGCATGGTAACCATGGCGTGGGCTAAAATGTGGTTGATGGGGTAGAGGGGGATGTTGAGGGCGTAGCTCAGACCTTTCGCGTAGCTCAACCCCACAAAAATAGAGCCAACAAGTCCGGGACCATTGGTAACACCAACAGCATCGATCTGACTAGGAGTAATACCTGCTTCAGCCATGGTGCGTGCGAAGAGGGATTGGAGCTTTAAAATATGGTTGCGGGAGGCGATTTCAGGGACAACACCGCCGTATTGGGAGTGTATTTCGTCTTGTGAGATGACGCCTGAGGCAACGATGTTGCCCGTGTTGCCCGTGTTGCCCGTGTTGTCCGTGTTGCCCGCACTGCCCGCACCACCATGGCTGCGGTAGAGGGCAAAAGCGGTATCATCGCAAGATGTTTCTATCCCTAAGTAGTACTGTTTTGTCGACACAAATATATCCGTCCTAGTTGCTGTTCTCGTTGCTGTTCTCGTTGCTGTTCTCGTCACCGCTAGGGAGCGTAGTTGCAGGCTTCGACACAAGTGGAACCGTTGCCATAGTGTAACCATTCGCCACAAGGAGGGGGATGGCAAGCTCGAGGGCATCCACGGTTTTGGGGCGACAATGGGCTATAACCACGGTATCCTTACGCTTGGACTTGGTGAGCCCTAAGGTTTGGTTAAAGATGTAGGCGTAGTCGTTGTTGTTGTCCAAGTACCAGTTGTTTGACGCACAATTGTAGCCGTCGATACCCTTGCAGGTGCTGTAACCAACAGACTTGGATGATGTACGTGAATCCAGAAACAGGTTGGTAAAGGGTGCCATTGCTTGCAAAACGGTGCTCATACGATCTGACCCTTCGGTGAAATATGACCCTTCGTGGTTGTTGAAGCCATCGATACGACCGATATTTTCTGCAGAGATGGTTGCAAGGTGTGTCCAGTTGTCTGCTGTCATGTTGACCAGAAGCCTGTTTTGGAGGTCGTTCATGATGGGTGCGTCATGGTATGGTTCCATGGGCAGGTGTAGGAAGACAGGGTTACCGTTGTTACGTGCAATCTCGGCAGAGGAAGCACTATGACGCAGAAAAGGGATAACAGCGACGGTAAGGTTGCGGTTGATGTTGGTGACGCGGGTGGTAAGGTTGTCGCTGTAGCCACAGTCGTCGATAACAAATATGAGGGATTTGTCTGCAGGGGTAGCTGGCATAAGGGATTGCGTAAACTCTTGGTAGGCATTGCTGAGTTCTTCGTTCGCCATGATATTGGAGGTAGTGTTTGTGTTTGTGGTGTCGGTGAAGATATCGTCGGTGATGTTGCTGTATTCGCCAATATCCCCTGTGTTGTCATGGGGCACAGCTCCACCCATGTTGTTTTTGAGCAACAGGATGATGGTGTACTCAGGACCACGAACGTCGATCTGGAACCCTTTGTCGTCGATGGTAACACCTGTGGGGAGTAGGAGTGTTTCGAGGTTGGTGACGAATGTATGGCGGAGTTCCTCCTCCTCTGTGTCGCCGTTGGTGTTCCCTCCACGGAGGGTGATATCGACCCAGACAACGGGTGGTGCTTGGCTGGCATCTAGCTTGGAGATAACGATATCGTTGTTGTTGCCACCGAGATCCATGAGCACCCCTTTGACCGCCTGAAAGATAATGTTGGAGGTAATGGGTGGTGAGTCGAGGAGTTGTACTTGCGAGATGAGGCTACTGTTTTGCGACAGTGAGGTGAGCTCCTTGGAGGTTGTGTACTGTAGGTACAGGAGGACGATGACGACGATGGATAGGGCGAAGAGTGTGGCGTAGACAATGCGAGTTAAGGTTTGCGATTGCGATTGTTTACGCACAACGTTACTGTTGGAGTGTGCTGAGGTATTGCGACTGCTGTCGTCGTCGTTGAGTAGGTTCGCCGAGGGGTCAGGAGTGGTGCTGTTGCTTTCGGTTGTGTTCTTGTTTTTGTTCCTACGCATAACCAGTACCTCAATCTAATATTCGTCGACAGGGTGGCAGGGCACATTTAGTACTAGGGGTGCCCTGTGTGTCCTGTGTGCCCTGTGCTGTTGCTACCTGTTTGCCATCCGTTGTTCGGAGATAATCATCCCTTTGAGTATGTTGATGGCTGTTTCGAGTTGCAGGTCGGAGTCAACTTTTGCGTCAGTGATTGTGTCGGAGTCGAGAGCAGTGCTATTGGAGTCCAGTGTGTTGGATAGGTCGGACTCGCGGAGGATGAACGCAGGTTTTTCGTACTGAATTGTGCCTTTGGCAACAGGCACATCGGGTGCGATACCCACGCCTTGGATGGATCTGCCAGCGGGTGTGTAGTATCGAGCGATGGTGAGTCGTACGGCGGAGCCTGTGTCTAGTGGGAACAGGGTCTGCACACTTGCCTTGCCGAAAGTTACCCCCCCGACAATCAACGCACGGTTGTGATCTTGCAGTGCCCCTGCAACAATTTCGCTAGCACTAGCACTCCCTTCGTCCACAAGGACAACGGTCGGTTTTTGTGTGGAGTAGTTGACCCTGCGAGTTGTGTAGTTTGATCGTTGTCCGTTACGCCCTTCGGTGTAGACGACAAGGTTGTTTGCGGGTAGAAAGATGCTAGAGATTTTGATGGCTTCGTCGAGGAATCCGCCACCGTTACCGCGTAGATCTAGGATGAAGCCATCAACGCCACTTTTATCCATACGTGCAAACTCTTTGGCAAGTTTTTCGTATGCTTGCTGATCGTTAAACGTTGACAGTGAGATGTACCCCACATTTTTGCCATATTTTTGGCTCTCAACAATCTCTTGAACAATTTCGTCGCGGACAAGGGTAAACACTAATGGTTCCTTCTCCCCGTCGCGGACAACAGTGAGTCGTACTTTAGTTTTGATAGGTCCACGTATCATTTTGGCTGCTTCAGTTGTTGTAACGCCACTTGTGAGGGTGTTGTCGATTTTGATGATGATGTCGCCAGCCTTGAGTCCGGCTTTAAACGCTGGGGAGCCTTTGATGGGGGAGACAACAACGATGGACGATTCGCCTCGAGAAATAACAAGACCAACACCGAAATAGCGACCGGTGCTAGCGTCTTTGAATTCCTTGTAGGAGGATGCGTTCATGTAGCCTGAGTGGGGATCTAGGGAGAGGAACAGCCCGTTGATGGCACCTTGGAGCAGGGTGGACTCGCTAACATTGTCGACGTAGTACGCCTCGAGCAAGCTAATGACGTTGGAAAACTCCTCAATATATTCGAAGTTGTCGTTAGTGTTTTTGCTGCCGGTATCTTTGGCGAATGATACTTGGCTTTGAATTGCAACGATGCTAAGTGCAATGAATAATAAACTTATTGAGAATAGAAATAATCGCTTGACCATGAATCCCCCTAGGGTTGTTCGTTTGTGAAGTGCTTCGCTGTTGTATGAAACATATTTATACTAAAACATGACGGTGTGCAACCTGTTTTGAAAAATAATGGCGTAAAAGTTATTTTATCCAGCCAACAGGGTTGAGTGCTCGTTGTCCGCGTCGTAACTCAAAATGTAGAAACGTGGAGTCACCGCTACCAAAAATATACCCTAAAACAGAACTCTTTTCAAGGATATCTCCCGCTTCAACTGTAATCCTGTCTAGATGTGCGTAAACGGTGTAGTAGTTTTGGGAGTGTTGGACAATGACAACGTTACCCATACCGCGAACATAGTCGGTGTAAACCACTATCCCCCGAGCGATAACAATGACGTTGCTATCTTTGGTAACGCCGATTTTTATGCCATTATTTTTGATACTTGTTTTGAGTTGTTTGATGTATCGTTCGCCAAAGGCTTCGGTGATACTGCCACTGACAGGCTTGGGGTAGCGACCTTTGTTTGCGATGAAGTTGGAGTCGGGTAGTTCGGCGAAGGGGTTGGCGTATTTGGTTATGAGTTCCTTGTTGGTGCCTTGTCGAATGGTTTCGAGTAGTATTTCTTGGCTTTGTTTGAGTTGGTTGATGTACTCTTTTTTGCTTTGTTCATCTTTGGACAGCAGTGATATCTGTTTGGAGTACTCCTGTTGTGAGGCGGCAATATCTTTGGTAATTTTCTGGTAGCGGGATTTTTTCTGTTTGATGCTAGCGACGCGTTTGTCGTTCTCTGCCAAGACCTGTTTGACCTTGTTTTGTTTGTCGTTGATGATTGAGATTTTGGCATCGATGTTGTTTGCGACAATGGCTTTGGTTTCGGAGCTCATGAGGTAGCTATCGATGGCGTCGCCAAGGAATATTGGTGATTCGTGTGATTTTATCACAGTTTCAACGAGTACAGCGTTGGCGAAGAGTAGGTCTTGTTTTGCTTGGGAGAGTTCGTCGTCGAGTTGTTGGAGGTTTTTGTTGCTTTTGTTGATGAGGTGGTTGAGCCAGTTGATGTCGTTGTTGACGTTGCGAAGGAGTGTTTTGAGGTTGCGTTCACGGCTTTCCAGTGCGGCGACCTGTTTGGCTGTGGATGTTTTTTTGCTAGCGAGTCGTTGTAGTTCTTTCTGTTCTTCGGCTATCTGTTTTTCAAGGTTTTTGAGACTACGGATGGAGGCGTTGCTGTTGGGATCGCTAATGGCACCGTGGGCGGTTGTGATTAGTGGTAGGGGTGCTGCTGTGAAGGTGGTGAGTATTGCCATGGCGAGTAGTGTTGTTGCCAAGCGTTGTGTTAGTTTTGGGTATCGGTTTGTTGTGTCCATGCTATCGCCCCCTCTTACGACTGTGTGGAGCGTATGAAGCTACGCACGCCAGCATAAGATGATAGTATCCCCGATAGTAGTACGGCAATGAAAAGGTAGAGGAAGTAGGACATGGGGGGGTAGACCAAGTAGGAGGCGAAGTCGACGTTGAGTAGTACGGCGAGGGTGTAGTACGCCAGGGTGAGCAGGATTAGGTAGGCGGCAACGAATGATACCACAAGTTTGATGATAACATCCATGATGTAGGCGACGCTAATGAAGAGGGGGGTAGCACCGATGATGCTGTAAACTTCTATCTCCTTGGCTAAGCGGTAGAGGGTGAGCTTGATGACAACGTAGGTGATGAAGGTGAGGACGAGGAATAGTAGGGCACCGAGGAGGAGTACACCTGCAGAGATGTAGTAGTAGAGTATTTTGAGTTTTGAAACAATCTCTTTGCCGTAGCTGGCGTAAATGACGCCGTTGGATTGGGAGTACTCTGCCATGATGCTCTCTAAAGTAGAGGTGTCGCCATTGCTGACCTGTGTGCCGATGAGTAGCATGGCGGGGAAGTATTGTGCGGCATCTTTGTCGGAGACGCCATCGCCGCTGAGAGACACTGAGGCACGGTAAACTTGGTCTTTGCTGAGGTAGCGAACATGGGTTACGTTGGGGTTTTCGAGGATTTTGTTGCCCAGGGATTGTGCTTTGTCTTCGGAGATGTCGTCTAGGTACAGGCGAACTTCCGAGATGAGGGTTAGCCCTTGGAAGTAGTTGTTGATGCTGAAGCCAAGGACAAGGAAGATTTGCGACACGAGTATGACCGACGTTAAGACGGTGATGGAGAAGAATGTGAGCATGGGGTTGCCGAAAAATACTTTGAGTCCTTTTTGCAGTGGTAGCAGTAGCTTTGTCATATTTTTGTATCCAAAACTAGTTTGCCCCGATCGAGGGAGATTTCGCGTGCGGGGAACATTTTTTTCAAGAGCAGGTCGTGTGTTGCCATGAGAACGGTGGTGCCGTTTTTCGCCACATTGTGTAAAAGTTCGGTGATGGCGTAAGCGTTCTCCACGTCAACGTTGCCGGTGGGTTCATCTGCAATGATAATGAACGGCTCGTTAATGAGGGCTCGAGCGATGGCAACCCGTTGTTTCTCCCCACCAGACAGGGTGCGAACAGTGGCAAACTTAATATTGATGATGCCAAGGCGATGGAGGAGGGCGTCTATTTTTTCGTCCATGACGGGGCGTGAGAGGCGGAATATGTCTAATGGTAGCTTGACATTCTCGTAAACAGTGCTATCTTCAATAAGCTTGAAGTCTTGGAACACGATACCGATTTGGCGACGAAGAAACGGAACAAGACGTGGAGACATCCCTGTGATGTCGTTGCCAGCAATATTAACAATACCACCACTAGGCTTGAGGTCGGCATAAATCAGGCGTAAAAGTGTGGTTTTGCCCGCACCAGATCGACCAGAAATATACGTAAACGAGCCACGTTGTGCTTGAAACGTAATGTCTGTTAGAATGTTTTCCCCTTTTATAAAAGACAGGGAGACATCTTGAAAGCGTATCATAATAAAATAGAACCTAAACGTAATTAGCGGAGTCGTAGATTACGTGTATTATTTTTCTTGCACCTGATTACCATTCTAACAACAAAAGACACAAAATACAAGCGGACTAATTTTTCTTTGCTCTAAAGGGGTTAAAATAGTATAATAAAGCAATGCTCTAGGGGCTTTAAGGAGAGTGCTTATGTCGTCATACTTTACTACCAAAAGACGGGCTATAAAGATGTACGTGGGGGTAACCTCGCTAATACTCATTGCGGTGACTCTTGCTGGGTGCGGATTAACAACAGATGGCTCCAGAAACTCACTCGACGACAAACCAGTCTTCTACGTCGCCGATGACGGCAACGGAAGCACAACCGTACCGGAAATACTAGAAAGCAACGTGGCAGAAACCTATGCCATAGCTCTCAACTTGGACGCAAATGAACTCAACTCAACACTGGAAATTATCCAAGAATATGCCACCGATAGGCTCTCCACCGAAGAATACATTGCTGACTTCACAAATCGAAGGGGTGGAAGAATACCAAGTATTGGCGACATTATCGGCGATCGACTCGGAAGCAATGCCGCTAACCTAAACAGAGAGTCTACCGACGACGAAGGCAACACCGTAACACTCTCGTACAGAGACGAAATACGCACGCTAACAGAAAAATACAACGGACACGCTAAGGCATTACGACCCACAATCGACGAACTCAAAAATGTGCCAGAAATTAGCGTGAACGGCGACAACATAGTCTTCGACAGAGACATTCTCATCAAAAACGACGGCGACATCGAAAACACAATCAACCTACTACTCATTATCGCAGAAAGTCGTAACGAAAATATCACCGAAATATTCCAAGAACTAAAAACTGTTGCCGAAAACAGGGGTGTTCAACTTGGAACAGCATACAACCACTACAACGACCACGATCACGGCGACACACTCCTCAACAACAACGATGCCTCAGAAGAAGGGTACCAAGTTGCAAAAGCATTCTACTCCAAAAGACGAACAAACCTATGGAAAAACGGAATCATACGCTACCGCTGGGACGACAGCATCATACCCGAACACAAAGCAGCTCTAATCAAAGCAATGAACGAATGGGAAGCGGGGGTCGGATCAAACAGTATTCAATTTCTAGACGTAACTAATCAGACAAACCCATTCGCAGGTGGGGCTGTGGTGGACTACAAAACCGGCGAAGCGAACGGCTTCGGATGGGCAATTATCGGCACATACAACGACCTAACAAAACCAACAGAACTAGTGCTCGATTACCGAAACACAAGGGAAAATTACAAAGGGAAATACGCCGACTCTGTTGTAGAAGCAACAGCATTACACGAAATAGGACATGTAATTGGTGCTTGGCACGAACATCAGAGATACGACAGAGACAAATACATTATCGTCTCCGACGACAACAGAGCCGACACCACAAACTACGGGAGAGTACCATACTACAACTACGCAATGGGGGCTGAGAGGAAAGATCGTGTTGTTCGTGGCGTACACCTTGGCACAATACTGTTCACGCCCGACAATGGCAAAAATACCATAGGATCGCCAAACTACGACATATCCTCAATCATGCACTACAACGGATTCCTCCTCAAACGAGACGTTGTCGGATGCAACGGTGTAACATACCTCAAGTCGGTAAACTCTCCAAACAAAGGTCGATCACCCTACATCAGTACACTATCACCATGCGACGGATCCGCCGTTTACAGCTGGTATGTTACTGGTGGCGATGGTGGCGATGGTGGCGATGGTGGCGGCATGGCGGTGCTCACAACCGACGTGGCAAAGGTATACAGACAGGAATTAACACTAGATGCCAACGAAATCAACGAAACACTAGCAATTATACAGTCCTACGCCACCGACTCACTAACATCGGACGGATATCTTGCAGACTACTTCGCTCGCACAAGCCAACGACCAACCATCAACAACGTTATTACTGACAGACTCGCAGGACAAACACAGTCGCTAAGCAGAGAGGGAACCGACGACAACGGCAATACGGTTACACTGTTCTACACCAACGAAATGAATGCACTCCAGCTAAAATACGACAACCTAAGGGATAACCTCAGACCTAGCGACGACGATCTACGAAGTGTTGCAGGTATTGCACTCACGGGGGAACGCATTACCCTGGACAAAGATATCCTTATAAACAACGACGGCAGTATCGAAAACACAATCAAACTCAGACTAATTATCGCTGAAGATCGTAACGCCGATCTTGCAAAAATATTTAGGGAGATGAAAACTGTTGCCAAAGAGAACGGCGTGGTGTTTACAACTACGGGGAACGCAATTTACGCCGATGGTCTGATTACCTCAAAGGTATTTTACGACAAAAAACGCACAAACCTATGGAAAGACGGTATCGTACGCTATCGATGGGACAGCAGTATTATCCCCGAGCATAAAACAGCACTGATAAAAGCAATGAACGAATGGACAACAGCCACAGGTGGCAATGTACAATTTGTCAACGTAACCAACGTGGCAAACCCTCTGGCTGGTGGCTTTGTGGTGGACTACAGAACAGGGAATGCTGGCGGTTTCGGACTTGCAAACATCGGCACAGGAACCAACCAAAACCACATAAACACCCTTACACTAGACTCGAAAAACACAGTGGCAAACTACCGTGGAACATACCCCGACTCGGTTGTAAATGCGACGGCTCTCCACGAACTTGGACACGTGCTGGGAGCATGGCACGAACACCAACGCTACGACAGGGATGACTACATCGTCGTATCACCCCAAGATGCCGCGGATACCACAAACTATGGCGAAATACCGCTCTACAACTTTGCAGGTGGTGCCGAAATTAAAGTACGCATTGTCGGGGGTGTGCAAACACAGACACCCCTATTTACGTACAACGATATTCAGCGAACAGTGGGCTCACCCAACTACGACGTATCTTCTATCATGCACTACAATGTGTTCGCCCTCAAGAAGGACGTTGTCGGCTGCAACGGCATAACGTATTTCCAATCGACAAACTCTTTCAACCATGGTCGTGCACCATACATCGATACCCTGTCGCCATGTGATGGTTCGGCTGTGCGTAACTGGTATTCGAAGTAGGGTAATCGCGGACGCAAGCACGCTCACGACTCAAGCACGCTCACGGCTCACGACGCAAGCACGGCTCACGACTCACGACGCAAGCACGCTCACGACTCACGACGCAAGCACGGCTCACGACGCACGACGCACGACGGGGCTACGGACGCAATTCCGTGCCCTCGTGCCTGCACCTGTGCCATTCCCCATTCGTGGCAACACTGAAAAGCAACACTGAAAAGCAACACGCTTACATGAAGCCTAGGGTTTTCAACGCCTGAATATTATCCTTGCATGCATCAATGGATACTTTGAGTAGCTCCGACTCCTTTTTGGAGAGGGGTATTTCCAGAATGGACTCAACACCACCATGACCCAACACCGCTACTACACCGGTGTAATGACCGCCAGCGTTGTACTCTGTTTCACACATGACACAGCATGGCAGAACACGTTTTTGATCGCGAAGAATGCTCTCAGCCATGGTCAACGCGGACACAGCGGGGGAGTAGAATGCTGAGCCTGTTTTGAGCAACCCAACAACCTCGCCACCAGCACCCGCCGTACGTTTGACAATGGCGTCCATAACTTCCTGTGCTTTGGATTTGTCCCCATTGTATTTTTGGGTGAGCAGAACCATGGCAGGCACCCCTTGCACCGTTGCGTAGTCTACTAGTGGCACCATGGTGTCGCCGTGTCCGCCAAAGACCATGGAATGGATATCCTCCACGGCAACGCCTAGTTCCCACGATAGGAATGTGGCAAATCGCGACGAATCCAGTACCCCCCCCTGACCGACAACACGATGTTTGGGGAATTGTGTAACGTGTTGCATGAGTGTGGTCATGGTGTCCATGGGGTTGGAGACCACGATGACAACAGCATCAGGTGCGTATTTCTTGATGTTTGTGCCTGCAGACACAATGATTTTGGCGTTAACGCCGATGAGGTCATCGCGACTCATCCCCGGTTTGCGTGGGAGTCCTGCGGTAACGATAACGATGTGTGCCCCTTGAATACGGGAGTAGTCTTCGGTGCCCTCAATGTTGATTGTGGATCGGGTTACGAGTGCCCCTTCGGCGATATCCAGAGCCTTGCCACGGGCAACGTCTCCCATGATGTCAACTAGAACCACGTCGCCCAGACCTCGCTCCGATATGAGCTGAGCCAGTACGCCACCGATCTGCCCTGCACCGATGAGTGCTATTTTCGTTCTTGGTATGCTTGACATATGAAAACCTCCGTTAGTGTTTATCTTTTATATTGTGCAAGTTGTGCAAGCTGTATGAATTGTGCAAGCTGTCAACGTATTTTAATGTAGCTTCGCGTAACTTAATGTAATTTAACGCAAATCGGAAACTGTTTTATAATTATTTACTGAGTTTACACTACCGATAAGAATAAGGCAAGTATATTGTTTTTTATCTAACACAAACTCCCCATTCGGTAAAAAAGTGCCTTGCAAAAGTGGTTTACAAAAGCGTGGCGATTGTAGTATGATTGGACATTGCTTTGTACGCTGGAGTGTTTTACCTTGAAATTTGAGAAATTTATATCACGAAAATACCGCAAAAATAGGCATTCAGCCCTAGTATCGTTCATCTCACTGACGTCCATCATCGGAATCATGCTCGGAGTCGCAACACTCATCATGACCATTAATGTCATGTCGGGATTCTCAAATATACTGCGTGACAAAATCGTCGGTGCAAACTCACATATCATCGTAAACAAAGCGTCCATGACTCTCATACCCGACTGGTACTACGTACAGGGGGATATTGAGGCTGTGGATGGCGTCAAGGCGGTTTCACCATTCATCATGAGCCAATCACTTGTGCAGTACGGCAACCTCTTCCAAGGGATATCCGTACGGGCGGTCATCGCCGAAGAGGAGGTGATGGTTAGCAATGTGGGGGACAGCATCATACTGGGCGACTTCCTCGCCATCGACAACTACGATAAAGCAAAAATAGTTATCGACGGCTTTGTCGGCAAAAATGCCACACTAGGAGGGGGCGACACAACGCTTACCAACAACGCCAACGCTGACGGTCTACCCGCAAGCAAACCCATAAGCCTACTCAGCCTGCCCACAATCGCAATAGGATCTGTGGCTGCAACAAACCTCGGACTAGGTATCGGCGACGTCATCGAACTACTATCACCCAACGGTGCATCCACACCGTTTGGATTTGTGCCCAAGGTGCAAAAGTTTGTTGTTGTGGCAATATTCAGCTCAGGGGTCTACGAATACGATGCGGCACTACTCTACATGTCACTAAACTCAGCACAACACTTTTACGGGTTTAACGACCAAATATCAGGGTTCTCTGTCAAAACAGACAGCTTCAAACACGCTGCTCAAACGGCTGACGCAATTAACGACAAACTAGGCATCATATTTTCAGCAAAAGACTGGCTAAGCCTTAATAGCTCACTATTCGCAGCACTAAAACTTGAAGAAGCCGCCATGTTCCTCATCCTAATCATTATTATTGTTGTGTCGTCGTTTAATATTGCTAGTGTTGTGGCTGTAACCACTCGCGACAAAAAACGGGACATAGGTATTATGAAATCCATGGGTGCCACCGACAGAAGCATCACAAATATCTTCCTACGACTCGGATTCTTCCTAGGGCTGACCGGCACTATCCTAGGGAACATTATCGCACTAGTATTGTCCTACATCCTAGGCAAATACAAAATCATCGAACTCTCCGAATCGGTCTACAACGTGGACACCATCCCCATTCAGATTATACCAAGTGCGTTTGTAATCGTATCCATCAGCTCCCTAATCATCACCCTGTTGGCTGCCTACTTCCCCTCGAAACACGCAAGCAAGATGGAGCCTCTGGAGGGTATTCGCGATGATTCATAAACTCAACCTTTTCGGTAACAAAAAATACACAAAACAACACACATCACCGTTTGAATCGTTTAAATCGTTTGACAATAACAACACCAAAGGTGCAATCCTACAAGCTCACAGAATTGTCAAAACATACCACCATAATCGTACCGGCGAAGTTGTGGTTTTCGACAACTACAACATGGAGATTCAACAGGGCGAAATGATCGCAATAGTCGGAGCGTCGGGGGCAGGGAAATCCACCCTCATGCACATGCTGGGATCACTCGAAAGCCCCACAGCAGGAACCATAACATACAAAGGACGTGAACTAAGTACCCTCAGCAAACAAGAACTGGCATACATGAGGAGCAAAGAGGTGGGGTTCGTATTCCAATCGCACTTCCTGCTAAACGAACTCTCCGCTAGCGAAAACGTAATGATGCCCATGATGATACAGGGCAAAGAGCATGACGACGCGAAAAACATGGCGTACAACCTGCTAGCAACCATGGGGCTTGCCAATCGGGAAGAACACTACCCACTGGAACTCTCAGGGGGGGAACAACAACGAGTTGCCATTGCAAGAGCCATTGCAAACAACCCATCGGTTCTACTTGCCGACGAACCAACGGGGAACTTAGACAACGAGAACTCTGAAATGATCATGAATATATTCCACAACCTCAATAGGCAAGGTGTTACCATTGTTGTTGTGACGCATAGCGATAGTGTTGCGAAACAGTGTTCGCGAGTTGAGACGCTACACTCAAGGCAGGCACAGCTGCTCACCGACTAGGGTAGCGTCTCACGGATCACGGATCACGGATCACGGATCACGGAGCACGGAGCACGGATCACGGATCACGGATCACGGATCACGGAGCACGGAGCACGGATCACGGATCACGGATCACGGATCACGGATCACGGATCACGGATCACGGATCACGGAGCACGGATCACGGATCACGGATCACGGATCACGGATCACGGATCACGGATCACGGATCACGGATCACGGATCACGGATCACGGAGCACGGAGCACGGAGCAACGATAGTAGGGGGTCAACATGCTACTTTTAATTTTGGACTACATCGGAGTGTTTGCGTTCGCCATTAGTGGCGTTGTGCTCGCCTTTTACAAAAAGTTCGACCTCTATGGTGCCTTCACCTTAGCAGCCGCTGTTGCCATCGGTGGCGGGGTAACACGGGACGTTATCTTGGGATCAACCCCCCCCGCATTTTTCCAAGATGTGAACTACCTCTACATTATCATTGGGGCCATTATCTTTTGTTACGCCCTCTACAGGTTCATGGATCACATTTACAAATATGTTGTAATTTTCGATGCCCTCGGGTTAGGTGTTTTCGTTGTAATCGGTACGCAGAAAGGGTTTGACATGGGTATGAACTGGTACACATGCATCCTCATGGGTGTGATTACGGCCACAGGTGGCGGGATGATTCGCGATGTTTTGGCTGGCGATACACCATTTGTTTTGCGTAAAGAGGTTTATGCGTCTGCAGCCCTCCTTGGCGGTAGCATGTACTACGTTGGTCTCATCACCCTTGACGCCCACGGCATTGCCATCACAGCACTGCAACTGTTCGTCATAGCCTTCATTGTTATTCTTCGACTTGGCACATACTTCTTCAACATCAACTTGAGCGACATGTTCCGTACACCCACTTTGCCCAGTAAAGATTAGGTTTACGCCCTGTTTTAGGTTTAATACTGCTTGAAAAAACTCTCAGGTTGTGCTATCATGTTGAGTTGCACAGAGTTGTGCCTGTAGGCTACTCAGCTTAATACAGCTTGAAATAACTATAACTATAATTATTAGAAATGGAACTAAAATGGAACCATCATTATTATTTGCCATCAACTACCCACTGTCCGACCTTGTATTCTACCGTGCGGGGGGGACAGCTGCCTACGTGGCGTTCCCAACAACTGAAAAAGAGCTACTGGACGTCCTAGATGTGTGGTCGAAAATCGGCATCCCCCTCGTAGTCATCGGTCATGGGAGCAATACCCTGTTCGCCGATGGACACCACAACATATTTGTCATATGCATGCGGGGGTACGAGCCCACTATCCAACACAACCACAAAAAATCAACGATGTACGCAGGTGCAGGGGTATTGCTCGACACTGTTGTGGGGCAAAGCGTGTTCTTCGGCTACTCACAACTATGCACCATGAGTGGCATACCGGGCGGTGTTGGCGGTGCCGCAAAAATGAACGCAGGTGCATTCGGCTCAGAGATGAAAGACACAACCATCGCCGTAAGGGTCATGGACATCGAACTGCGTAAATCTGGCGTCATGGAGGTGGACGAAAATACGTTCGGGTATCGCTCATCAGAATTCGGCAACAACATAATACTACTAGGGGTATGGTTCAAATTCAACGAGCCCAGCGACATGGGAGGGCTTGTAGCACAACGCTTGCAAAACCAACGTAAGGAGATACTCAGCCAGAGGGACGCAAAACAACCACTAAAATACCCCTCTTGCGGCTCAGTATTCAAACGACCAGAAGGGAACTATGCGGGGAAACTAATCTCAGACGCAGAACTCAAAGGGTTTGAAATAAACGGAGCTCAAGTCTCCACCAAACATGCCAACTTCATACTAAACACAGGGAACGCTTCCGCAACAGATATCCACAACGTTATAAATCACGTACAGCGTACGGTGTTTGAAATGTCGGGGGTGATGCTCGAACCAGAGGTGCAATTAATAGGGTTTGACTAAGTAATGCTGACTATATATAATACGCTGTTAACCTATGGTTATTTTTCTGTAGAAGGGGGCAGGTTTATTTATGCAGCGTTACAGGGTATTGTCTTTCAGCGTTTTCGAACTGATGCTTCTTACATCAGCACTACTTTGGGGATTCGGATTTGTGTTGCAAAAATACGCAACCTACGACTCCACAGCACTGCTTTACAACGGCACTAGGTTCCTTCTTGGGTCGATTATGATACTGCCCGTACTGTATTTCTTCCGCCCAAAACCGGGGCAAATAAAGCTGTCCATTTATTACGGTGTACCCCTTGGCGTTGTGCTGTTTGTGGCGTCATGGTTGCAACAGGCAGGTCTGTTCCACACCACAACGGGCAACGCAGGGTTCATCTCGGCATTTGCCGTTGTTCTTGTACCATTCTTCAGCATGCTGTGGGGGTATCGTCCCGAATTTTACGACTGGGTAGGTGCTATCCTCGCATTAATCGGGCTGTACATATTAAGCATAGGATTCGGCATCAGTATCGCAATCAATTACGGCGACGGAATAGTTTTCGGCGGCAGCTTCTTCTGGGCAATCCACATATTTTTGATGAGCTTTGCTAGTGTTAAGTCCTCCCCCGTACTAGTTTCCCTGATACAGGCGTTTGTTGCTGGCGTTTTGTCCTTAGGTTTAGAGCTCATCATGACCGGCGGCACGCTGGGTTACACCCCCTTAGGGTTCAAGATGGCCGTGTACAGTGCGTTTATTGTTGTGATGCTTGCCTACACGTTGCAAGTTTTAGCCCAACGCTTTGTAACGCCCCACCACGCCGCCATTATCCTCAGTGTGGAGGCACCGACAGCCATGGTTTTAGGGATAATTATTTTTGCGGAACCATCAGGGCTCAACCTCATTGTTGGTGCCATACTTATGCTTGCAGGAGTCCTAACCATACAGCTCTACAAAAGGAGCTAGCAACAGACTAAAGCACGGCACAACGTACCGACTCGCGACGAACATACTTAACGTTAAAAAAATGCCTGTTGGGGCGTAACAATTCTTTTAAGGTATTGAAAAAAAATTATATTGTTGCTACACTGATGGAGTGAAGCTTTATTTTGAGAGGTCGACATATGGAAGTTGTACTAGGTGGGAAGCCCGTAAACATTGACTCTGCTGAGGGGGAAATAACCATCGCAGACGCACTCACCATGGCGGACAAACGTCAGGCAAAAGACGCACTCTTCGCAATCATCGATGGACAAAATAAAGATATGAGCCACAAACTCAATGACGGCGACATCGTGGAAATAATCAGCAAAGGGGACGCGAAAGGGTTGGAAGTTCTACGACACACCACAGCACACATCATGGCTCAAGCCGTACAACGACTCTTCAACGGTGCAAAAGTAACCATCGGACCCGTAATCGAAGGCGGATTCTACTACGACTTCCACTACCACACACCCTTCAACGAAAATAACCTCAAAACAATAGAAAAAGAGATGAAAAAAATCATCGCACAAAACCTCACCATCAAACACCACTCACTAACCGCCGAACAAGCAATAACAAAATTCTCAGAGATGAATGAACCATACAAAGTCGAAATAATCGAATCCCTAGGCGAAGACACCGTCACCATCTACACACAAGGGGAATTCGAAGACCTATGCCGCGGCGTTCACCTACCATCAACTGCCAAAGTACAACACTTCAAACTACTCTCAGTCGCAGGGGCATACTGGCGTGGCGACGAAAATAACGAAATGCTACAACGAATTTACGGCACAGCATTCTTCACCAAAGACGAACTCAACGACCACCTCAACTTCCTCGAAGAAGCAAAACGACGCGATCACCGTGTCCTAAACAAAGACCTAGGACTATTCATGTTCGACGAAGACATCGGTGCAGGACTACCAATCTACCTGCCCAACGGTGCACGCATGCTACACGCTCTAGAAGAATTCTCACGCAAAGACGCTCTACAACGCTCATACCTGCCTGTACGCGGACCCATCCTCATGAAACAAGACGTATGGAAGGTCTCAGGACACTACGACAACTATCGCGAAAACATGTACTTCACCGAAATCGAAGGTGCAGAATTCGGCATCAAACCCATGAACTGTGTCGGACATGTGAAAATATACGCCGCCGAACTGAGAAGCTATCGAGAACTACCAATACGATACTCCGAATTCGGAACAGTACACAGACACGAACGTAGCGGTGCCCTACACGGACTACTACGCGTACGAGGCTTCACGCAAGACGACGCACACATATTCTGCACACCAACACAACTACACAACGAAGTTGTTGCCATACTCGAAGCAATACAATACCAAATGGGCGTATTCGGCTTCGAATACACAATAAAAATCGCCACCAAACCAGCGAAAGCCATGGGCAAAGATGAAGACTGGAACTGGGCAATAGACGAACTAGGCAAAGGGTGCGACTCACTAGGACTACCTTACGACATACTCGAAGGGGAAGGAGCTTTCTACGGCCCCAAAATCGAAGTGCACATCAAAGACTCCCTCAACCGTACCTGGCAGGTGGGAACAGTGCAAATCGACTTCAACCTACCCGAACGGTTCGACCTGAAATTTATCGACCAAGATGGCAACGCAAAAATGCCCATCATGATACACAGAGCAATATTCGGCTCCCTCGAACGCTTCATGGGCGTACTCATCGAACACTACGCAGGCAGATTCCCACTATGGCTCGCACCAATACAGGCCGTTGTCATGAACATTACCGACGCCTCAGAAAAATACGCGGAAAACATAACCGCCAAACTACTCGCTGAAGGGATACGTGTCGAATCCGATACCCGTAACGAAAAAATAGGCTACAAAATCCGTGCCGCACAAATGCGACGCGTACCACACATGATTGTTGTAGGCAACGACGAACTCGACAACAACACACTCGCCCTAAGACTAAGAGACGGCACAAACATAAACACAAACCTGGAAGAATACATAGACAAAATCACAGATCTGTCCGATAACAAAACATCGGAACTTTGGAGGTAGATCATAAGACGCAACTATCAACGCACTCCCTACAAACGAAGGGAGCAAGTCAAAATGAATGAACGTATCACACATCCAGAAATTAGACTAGTGCTGGATGACGGAACTCAGTACGGCGTTATCAACACGCGAGAAGCCCTTGCCATGGCAGTGGAAAAAGGGTTGGATCTAGTGGAGATGAGTGCCAGTGCGAAACCACCCGTATGCCGAATAATGGACTACGGGAAATACAAATTCGAGAAATCGAAAAAAGACAAAGAAGCACAACGACGACACCGTGCCAGCATTGTCGAAACCAAAGAGATCAAGTTTCGCATCAATATCGACTCAAACGATTACCAGGTAAAACTAAAAAAAATACGACAGTTCCTCGGCGAAAAAGACAAAGTCAAAATCGTAATCATGTATCGTGGTCGCGAAATCGCCTTCCAAAAAAAAGGTTTGGAGCTACTTGCCCGTGTACAAGAGGACGTAGCCGATCTTGGCACATCCGAAAAAGCACCCGAACGCATGGGACGACAACAAATAATTATTATTTCACCGAACTAAACAAATTAATGCTTTACATTATCGGTGCCTTAACGTATAATACCCTACTGAATGTAAATCGCTTGGAGTTACTACAATGGCTAAGATGAAAACAAACAAGGCTGCACGTGATCGCTTTAAGGTTACCGGTGGCGGCAAAGTGCTCTACAGAAAGGCGGGAAAACGCCACCTACTAGAGCACAAAGGGAAGAAACGTAAGCGTGCAATGGAAGGCAGTAGTGTGCTGAGTCCATCCCATGCAGGCAATATCAAAAGCGATTTGATACCTTACGCATAAAAACACTTGCGTAGAAGGGATAACGATAACACCCCCCCCCATGGTTATATTAAATTATGAACCATGGAGGGGGGGGTGTCTTAAATTTTGACAAATCTTGTCGGGGTGTCCAGACGTAGCAAGGTTGTGATGCAGCGAAGTTGTTGGATGCAGCGAAGTTGTTGTGATGCAGCGAAGTTGTGGACATAATCGTGTTCGTAATCGTAATCATACTCACACCGAATATGGATGCTGTGGCGTAGCTCTGATTGTACTGAAAAAAAATAACATAACCAAAATAGAGGTGTATTATGCCTAGAGTAAAGGGTGGTTTTAAAACCCGCAGAAGAAGGAACAAATGGTTAGCTCGTTCGAAGGGTTATCAGTCTGTTTCCAATAACGTCTACAAAAAGAGTCGCGAGCGTGTTGAATACGCATTGAATCAGTCTTACAAGGGTAGGAAGGTTCGTAAAAGGGATTTCCGCTCATTGTGGACTGTTCGTATTGGTGCGGCGGCAAAGCTTAACGGCACAAATTACAGTACCCTTATTGGTGCATTGCACAAAAACCAGATCACATTGAACAGGAAAGTGCTTTCAGAAATGGCTATTCACCATCCGGAGCATTTTACTGCTATTTGCGACAAAGTTAAGTCGTAGTTTTCGACTTCTTGGGTTGGGGGCTTGAGTTGCTTCAGTCTAATACGGTTCGGAAGCTATTTTCGACAAAGTTAAATCGTAGTTTTCGGCTTTGTTAGTTAGCTAGCTAGACCGATAGGCTCATGGATTGGGCGATGGTTGTGCGGGATACGCATGCCATCGCCTTTTCTGCGTCCGCACACGTTCCAACGCCCGCACACGTTCCAACGCCCGAACACGCCCCAACGCCCGCACACGCCCCAACGCCCGAACACGCCCCAACGCCCGCACACGCCCCAACGCCCGCACACGCCCCAACGTCCGCACACGTTCCAACATCCGCACACGTCCGCACATCCGCACACGTTCCAACGCCCGAACACGTTCCAACGCCCGCACACGTCCCAACATCCACACACGTCCGCACATCCGCACACGTTCCAACATCCGCACACGTCCCAACGTCCGCACACGCAAAAAGCCCCGCCAACATGTGGCGAGGCCTTTTACGCAGGAGCTCTCGTCGCCCCCAGATCTATCTGAATAAGTCGTATGTGCCGTTGTTAGGACTTGTTTTTGAGGTCAGTGAGTTCCCTCGCAATTGCCTCAACCTTCGTTCCAACAATAACCTGAACAGAGTTACCGCCACTACGAACAACCCCCTTCGCACCAAGTGCTTTCAGAGCGTTGGCATCGATGCTGTCCTGATCGGATACCGTTAGACGCAAGCGAGTAATGCAGTTGTTGATGGTGAGAACATTGTCCATGCCGCCAAGTGCAGCAGCGTACGACATAGCTAACTCAGAGCCCGAACCGCTAGACACGGACACAGAATTAACCCCCTCCATTTCAGCAATCTGTTCGTCAGTTTCACGTCCCGGTGTTTTGAGGTCAAATAGCTTGATCACAAACAGGAACACGAAGAAGTAGATTACTGCAAACAGTGGTATCAACACAAGCAAATAACCAGCATTTTGACCGCGTGAGTAGGACAACACAAAGTCGATAAGACCTGCTGAGAACGCAAACGCAAGGTGGATATCTAGGGAGTAGGAAATAAACATGGACACAGCTGTGAGAAGTGCGTGAACAAGGAACAGAAGAGGTGCAACAAATAGGAAGGCAAACTCAACTGGCTCTGTAACACCTGTTACAAAAGAGGTGAGAGCCGCAGAGATGAGCACACCAACTGCAAACTTGCGTCGAGCAGTCTTAGCGGTAACAATCATGGCACCACAAGCTCCAACCATACCGCCCATCATAATAGGGAAGTAACCAGCAGTGTAGATACCACCAGTGGGATCGCCAGCGTAGAAACGACTCAAATCGCCACGAATAAGCTCGCCAGCAGCATTTGTGAAGTCACCAAGGTTGAACCAAATGTAGGTATTCAAAACGTGATGCAGACCTGTTGGAATAAGAAGCCTGTTCAAAAAACCGTAAGCGGCAGCACCAAATGCACCAGCATCACCCATGGCTACACCAAGACTATCTATCCCCGCCTGAATAGGTGGCCAGATTATACCGAAAGCTAGCCCAAGAATGAACGCCGAAAGACCAGTAATAATCGGAATGAAGCGACGACCAGCAAAAAATGCCAAAAATTCGGGCAACTGAATAGTGTGGTAACGGTTGTAAAGGTAAGCAGCAAGGATACCACTAATAATTCCCGAAAGAACACCCATGTTGATGGTGCTGTCCATAGTGGTGGTTACGTTGGTAATAATAAAGTAACCGATGGCAGCTGAAAGTGCTGCGGCACCATCGTTGTTGTGGGAAAGACCAACAGCAACTGCTATGGCGAAGATAAGGGGAAGGTTGGCAAAAATGGCATTACCAGCAACAAACATGATCGGGATATCAATGGACGGATGTCCACCAATACCGATAAGGATACCAGCCACGGGCAATACTGCAATGGCAAGCATTACCGAGCGTCCGAAATGCTGGATTTTGTCAAAAACGTTCATAGTCAAGTCCTCCTAATATTAAATATGTATGAAAGTACTCAATAACTAAAAATAGCTAGCAGGGTGGAGGAGTGCGTCTAGAGGTATACTTCAAGGAGCGGGTCGCCAGCCTTAACCGTGCCCTCAGCAACAACCTTAAACTCTTTAATAACATCCATGTCGGTAATTACGACAGGAGTCAGTACTGACGGAACTTTGCTGCGAATCGCCTCGAGATCAAAACCAACAAGGGGGTCGCCAACAGTCACCTTACCACCATCCGACATTTTGGTGAAATGCTCGCCGTTGAGAGCGACGGTGTCGACGCCAAAATGCACGATCATCTCAAGACCATTGTCGAACGTAAAACCGGTGGCATGTAGCGTTCTGAATATGTCTGCTTGGGCATCAGCAATAGCGTAAACAGTGTCACCAGTGGGGTTGATTGCAACGCCGTCACCCATTGCCCCAGAGGCGAATACATCGTCGGGAACCTGTGTTAGTGGGACAACTTCGCCGTCCATGGGGGAGTAAATGACTAGTGGTTTTTTTTTGAAGAAAGACTTCATACTTGGGTACCTCGCAAAGTGAAATTAAGATTAGCTATTGCCAGTGCGACGATAGTGCCACGAGACTGCAGCGATAGAATACACAGGCAATGCATACGACTCTTTTACATGTTAATATGTATGATCAACACTGTCAAGCATTAAAGTAGTACAAATAGTTGCATAAGTAGTTATGTAAAGTAATAGTGCAAACGACGGGTACAGTGGTGCGACAGGGGTACGACAGGGGTGAAAGCGGTGCGGGGGCTACCTTTGAGCGTGGTGCTAGTATGCCCTAACGCTAAGTTATGTTATGAAATATATCATTTACTTTAAGTTAAGTAGCGTAATTTGGTAGTAGATTTTAGAACAATGCTTTTATTTTTATACGCCTGTGACTGTTGGTTTAAATGCCTGAAGCCCCGTTTAATCTTGACTTACAGAGTCACCCTTTATATTTATTGAATAATTTTTTCAAAAATGTGTTGCATATGATTTTTCTTTGTGTTAAGGTTGTAATTAGATATAGATTTTGAGTTGCAAATTGGTTTCTCCATAACTGCACAAACGCTGTAGTTGCAGGGTTTTAGAGCTTTACTCATGTGTTTATATTTTATACACTAGGTTTACTTTAGCGGAAAACATAGCCGTGATGTTGATCTACACACTTGAAAATAACAAATATTCTATACGTATTAATAGGAGGATTCTTATGAAGAAAATTACTCTACTAGCACTGGCTACTGTGGTAGCTACATCGGCATTTGCATCAAGTTATGATGCAAAAGTTAAATACCTAATGGGCGACGGACGTGTTACCGGTAACAACAAGATATCTCTTGCTGGCAACCTAGCATACGACGCAACAGATACTCTTGTTGTAACACCATCGGCATCTGTTGATATGTTTAGCAGTAAATACGGTCTTTGGGGATTCGGCAACTGTGCTGCTACTGAAGGTCTTAAGTATGACGCTGATAAAGGTGTTACAGGTAACACAGACCTAAGCGATGACTGCTCCACATCTGCAACATCCTATCAGGTTGGACTAGATATTAAATTCTCTAACGACATGATGACATTGCAAACCAACCCTGTCTACAAAGGTGGCGACTACACTGACAACTTCGCTATTACTCGTGGTAACACCAAACAAGCTCAAAGAAGTGCTTGGGCATTGATGAACTACGGATCATACAATGTAAATGAAAACGTTATGGTTGCTGCTATTGCTGACTTCTACTCTGTGGAAGACATATCCCCAGATGCAAAAAACCCAGCTGACTCCAAAGATGACTACACACTTTCCCCAGCTAGGTACGGAGCGTATGGCTTGATGCTTGTTGATGAAACCAACTACAACATGGTTCTTGGTGGATACGGTGGCTACACTACTGATGTGATGGATCTCAAAGCTGGACTACTTTTCATGCAAGATCCTAATGCGGCTGCTGAGAATGTAATCATTGCTAAAGCAGATACAGAAACAGTTGACCCATCTGTTGAGCATGCTGAAGATTCACTAATCAACATTTTTGGACGCGGCGAATACAAGGTAATGGAATCAGTATCTGTTTATAGCGGTCTTGGCGTTGGTATCCCTCAAAGTAAGATTACAGGCTACAGCGAGCTATTTGGTCCTGAGCTTTATGTAGAGCTTGGTGCTAAAGGTACATTCTAGAGTTACCTAGTTTTCTCGAGCCTGACGGTTCCTGAGCCTGACGGTTCCTGAGCCTAGTGGCTTTTAGCTAAAGGGTTTTGCAATCAATAATAATTGCAAAACCCTTTTTTCGTTGTTTGCAAAGAATGTGTGTTAGCCCAGGTTATTGTCTTTATGCAATGGAACGAAGAGTATAGTTTTATTGAGAGGTGTTTTAGAAATGACAAAAGTAGTAAGTATTTTGATATTGGTTGTGATGTCCACAGTATTAACCAGCTGTGCGACACTACTCACAGGTTCGACGCAGACGGTTCAGATTGTTTCTAGAGAGGAGAATACTGAGATTTATGTGAATGAGCAGTATGTTGGTGATGATCATGTTACTGTGATTTTGCAGAAGAATAGGAACTATGTTGCTAGAGGTGAGAAGCAGGGTTGCAAGGATATAACTGCTGCTTTTTCGAAGGATATCTCCCCTGTGACAATTTTGAATCTCTTCTTCTGGCCGGGGTTTATTGTTGATGGCGTTACGGGTTCTTGGTATAGCTTCCAGCAGAGTGTCTATACCGTTACCCCCCGTTGTTCTTAGGGGTTAGCCCCTTCTTTTTGCTCCTGTATTTTCTATACGGGGGCGTCTCTTTTTCCACTTAGTTGTGTCCGTGTTAGGCGTCTGTGGGCGTCTCTTTTTCCACTTAGCTGTGTCCGTGTTAGGCGTCTGTGGGCGTCTCTTTGTCCTGTTTGTTGGTTCTGGGTTTGGCGTCTGTGGGCGTGCGTTTGTCGTCTTTGTGGGTTCCTTGTTGGGGGGCGGGTGTGTTTCCGCTTGGCTGTGGCTGTGTTGGGCGTCTGTGGGCGGCTCTTGTTCCACTTAGCTGTGTCCGTGTTAGGCGTCTGTGGCGCGTCTCTTCTTCCTCTTAGTTGTGTCCGTGTTAGGCCTCTGTGCGCGTCCCTTCTTCCACTTTGCTGTGTCCGTGTTCGGCGTCTGTGGCAGATCTCTTCTTCCACTTAGTTGTGCCCGTGTTAGGCGTCTGTGGGCGTCTTCCTGTTTTGTTTAACTGTTATTGTTATGTTGTTTGTTGACCTGCGTACGGCGTTGACCTGCGTACAGCGTTGACCTGCGTACAGCGTTGACCTGCGTACAGCGTTGACCTGCGTACGGCGTTGACCTGCGTACAGCGTTTCCACCGCGTCAGAGTTCGTCCCACGCTACCAACACAAACCTACAGCATAGTGAAAAAGAATACCTGGATCGTCAGGATTTTTGCCATGGTAAAGATGGGCAACATGCGGGCGTAGGTTA
This sequence comes from uncultured Deferribacteraceae bacterium, assembly GCA_947313855.1. Taxonomy (GTDB): domain Bacteria; phylum Chrysiogenota; class Deferribacteres; order CAMZNJ01; family CAMZNJ01; genus CAMZNJ01. Next base: position 11,822 of record CAMZNS010000021.1, on the reverse strand, counting down.
TCGCTGGGTACTGTGAACGGAAATCAGCATTCATCTTAATCAACTGTGGCTGACCGAGGATGCCAGCTAGTAAACCGATTATCTGTAGGTACGTAAACTTGTAGATACGGCGATAGATGATGGTCATAACCTTGAAAAACGACAAAATACTGATGGTGGATATCACCACAAGGAGAAGTGCTGTGCCGATGTTGATGTCCACCAAGCCTGCACCAGCGTTGAGGCTCGAAACGGCGAGAAATATGATAATACCGAACTGACGCAAGGAAATACTAATAGGAGCAGGAACGGTCCATGTAATGGGTCCAGTTTTGCCGATTTTACCCAAAATTAAACCCAAAAACAGAACACCAAGGGACTGACCGATGGCGATGGTTTGCGAACCAGGGATAACAACAGGGATAACACCAACAGCAATCCCGATCAGAATGCCCAAGGTGATGGACGACAGATCACCCTCGGAAAGATCCTCGATGGAATCACCAAAAAACTCGCCAACATCAGTGGTGTAGGTGTAGTGGTACACAGTGTTCACGCGGTCCCCAAGCTCCAAAACAGTATTCTCCGTGGGCACAAACTCAATGTCACCACGACGAATACTCAGAATAGAACAGTTATACTTAGTCTTAAGCTGGTAAGTGTAGATGGGACGACCGATCGCATCCTTATTAGATACAAAATACAAACCGTATTGCAAATGCTTGCTACGCTGACCATGGCGTACTTTGAGTATCTCACCCGAAAATGTGGCGAAAACCTCGACCCTATCAGGGGAACCAATAACCATAAGGGTATCGTCGATCTTGAAAATAGTATGAGGCTCAACCTCGCTAACCTCACCATCACGCTCAAACGACGAAATAATTATACCTGTACGGTTCATAATCGCTTGGGCGTCCATGGATTGCTCCAAAATATACGAGTTATGCAAGCGGATAAACTTCGTAACAACAGTGCTAGAGCTAACAGAGATGCTCTCAAGGTACTTCTCCTCACCCATGAAAAGGTGCTGCTTGCTGTTGACCAAGCGTTGAACATAGATGAAAGACACAATAATGGACACAATGTAGGCGATGGAAAAAGAGGACACAAGTCGCTCAGTGGGGTAATCAAACTTGAAGAAGAGGTCTAGGGAGTTCGCAAACGAGACCGTGCTTTGGTACATGCCAGAATAAAAACCAAGCATATCATGAGACGTTATGCCCGGTATGTAGAGGATAATCAAAACAAACGCAACGCTAATGATGTACGTGAGCATAATGGCACCGGTCATGCTCCCCGAGCGAGACGTAAGGGAACTGAAAAACACTGGACCAACCTGAATACCAAGCATGTACATGGAAAGAAGAATACCCATTTGAGCAAGGTCGGGGGACAGGGAGATGTAGCCACCAGAAATAAATCCCAAAAAAGCTCCGACAACAATAACGCCAGCAATATTCAGCTTGATTCCGAATATCTTTATCTTACCAATAAAGTAGCCAACACCAATAATAACAAACAGGGTAGCCGTATTGTCTTGGCTGAGTAGAGTCACAAGGTAGTCGAAAATAGAGCCTAGCATATGATATCCAATTAAGCGACGATGGTGCACGAACCCCTAGATGGTACACGAACCCCCAGAAGAAGGGAGCTGTGGCACCTGCATTGCTCTGAGCCTAAACAATTCTTGCACAGTTTCAACCGATTTGCAAGGCACAACTTTATATTTACCCATTTCTGTGATACAATATCTATGATAACTATTTATTACAATAATTCAATTAATCTTATCAACTACATAAGTAAATATTAATACCGCTCAGTGGAGCAACCAAGAGAGGAATTCACAATGGTTCGTGTGAGAATAGCACCATCACCAACAGGATCACTACATGTTGGAAACGCAAGGACGGCACTCTTTAACTACCTATTCGCAAGGCAAAATCAGGGCACATTTATTATCCGAATGGAAGATACCGACGAAGCAAGATCGTCACGTGAATCGGAAACATCCATGCTACAGGACTTCCAATGGATGAAAATGGACAGCGACGAAGGACCGCTCCAAGGCGGTAACTTCGGACCATACAGACAAACCGAACGACTCGGACTCTACAACAAATATACGCAACTGTTGCTCAACAACAACAAGGCATACCCATGCTTCTGCTCGGCAGAACACATACAAGAACAACGGGAACAAAAAAGAAGCAACAATCAACCATACCGATACGATAGAGCTTGTGCCAACCTAGACGCAGACACCGTCGCCAAACGTATCGAGCAGGGCGAATCATATGCAGTAAGACTCAGAACAACACAAGAACACGTTGTTGTTCACGATATCATCCGAGGAGACATACAGTTTGAAACAGACAGCTTCCGAGACTTCATAATCGTTCGACCCGACGGAATGCCCGTCTACAACTACGTTGTCGCAATGGACGACCACCTAATGGAGATAACACACGTTATACGGGGTGACGATCACATCTCAAACACACCGAAACAGGTTCTTGTCTACGAAGCACTAGGGTTCCCACTACCAAAATTTGCACACATACCCATGATACTCGGAAAAGATCAGGCGAAACTCTCAAAACGACACGGAGACACAACTGTCGCCAACTTTAAAGAAAAAGGGTTCCTGCAAGAAGCTCTCATCAACTACCTGGCACTACTCAGCTGGTCGCCAAAAACCGAAAGGGAATTCTTCACCATGGACGAACTCATACAAGAATTCAAACTGGAATCGGTATCCAAAAGTGCAGCCGTTTTCGACGTGGAAAAACTCAAATGGATGAACGGCAACTACATCAGACAAATGGAGCCGAACGAATACTACAAACGAACACTAGACTTCGTAAGGGCATCCGAACTATTCGCCAACGGACATATCTCCGAAAAAGATATTGCAGACGAAGAACGATTCACAAAAATACTCCTCACGGTGAGGGACAACCTGGAAACACTCATGGACGTAGGACAATACCTGCAACCATTCTTCACCATGCCGGGGCTAACGAAAGGCATCAACGCAGAACTATCGACTGAAGCCAAAGAGATACTCGAACTACCAACATCTAAAGACGTACTCGAAGGGTTTTTGGGTGAGCTGAAAAGGGTGTCAAACGAGAACAACGCAGACGGAAACCCTGACAGTGACACCTACATAGATGCACAAACCTACAAAGGGCTGACCAAGATTGTGCAGAAGAGTAGTGGTGCTAAGGGGAAGGCGTTGTTCATGACCATTCGCGTGGGGATATCAGGGGAACACAAGGGACCAGACATGGCGGAACTTGTGTCGTTGTTGAGTGTTGGTTCGATGATTGATCGACTCAGGTACACCATCGCAAACCGCCTGTAGTGCGTAGCGGGGTGTTGGTGTGCTGTGCGTATCGGGGGCAACACGCACAGTGACACCCCCGCCTACAGCACAATCACCTAGGCAACTCTCTTCCGCATAAACGTTAGTATCCAAGCACAAATGGCACCAAACAACGAAACCACCACACCTATGAAAAATATCTTCTCATAAGCAGCAACAGCATCGTAGGAATCGATGAACCAGCCGTTGAGGGCATATGCCCAAAAAATAGGGGCGTACGCAAGGAACGAACCAACACTCATTGCCGAACCGCTACAGTTTCTAGGGATACCCGCTTCAGCAATGGGGGCAAGTAGCACCCCCCTAGACAGAAATATGGAGAACGAAAATACGGCCAAAAGGGCGATATTGATGTAAATCATACTCTGGATGCTGGGGAGCAATAGTACGATAAGTATGGCAATAAACGAACTAGTAAGAGCAATGGCCATCATGCGGGACGCAGACTTAAACACGAAGTCCGCAAGGGCTCCTGAAATAACTCCAGCAAACACACCCATCAAGCCGGTATTGATTATGCCAAAGATGGCTGCCTGTGCAGTGGTAAGACCGAAAACAGCCTGCATGTAGGGCACTGTGTATATTAGCAGAATGTAGCACCAGTAGGTCGTAAGGGCGACTACCCCTGCAAGCCATACACGGGGCATAACTAGTACAAAGAGTAGGTTCTTAAACGCAACAACGTTTTTCTTTGCACCCTTCTCAAATGTAACAGTGTTGTTGGGAGCATACTTCCATACAAAAAACATCATTGGCAGAATAGCCAAGGTGTAGCTAATCATTGCACCCTTGAAGATGAATACTGTTGCACCGAGGGCAACAAGAACAAGGGCGATGAGCAGGTTCATGCCTACCTCTGTGAGGCGTCGCAAGGATTCAAGAAGACCCATTGCCATACCCTTATTTTTTTCGCCAGAGGTTAATGCAGCACCGTTGACCACAGCTGGCCAGAAGATGGCGTCAAGTATTCCCCACAGGAATGCGGCAACTGCAAGCACGGTAAATGTTGGGGTAATGAGCAACACGGTCATCATGGTGACGAAGCGGAAGCATAGTCCCCAAAAGAGAATATCACGTACCGAGAAGCGGTTGTTTACCCACCCAGCAGGGATGTAGAAAAACATTGCCATCCCAAGGAGCGAAAATAAAACTCCCAGCTGAGTATTAGAAATATTGAAAACATCCAGTATTAAGTTGTAGTAAGTGCCTTTGAATGCTTCGAACGAAGAATAAATAATCTGACCCGACATAACAACAGCAACAAAGCTAAGAAGCTGACGATTGCTGTTGAATCCGATTTTAGAAAAAATAACCATAAAAACCTCCTTAAATTATACGATAGACTAGTAACGATTTGTTGTGGACTTGTATGCTGAAGGGAAAAGGTGGGGGATATCCGTGAAAACGCCGTTGACACCCCAGTTGAACAGTTCATTAGCACGGTCGAGGGTGTTCACCGTCCAAACATTGACCTTTAGACCAGTGGCGAGAAAGTCTTGAACCATCGATTTGGTGAGACCGCTACTTTCCGGATGAATGTAGTCAGCTTTGCACCATTGAACAATAGATTTCCAATCCTCCCAAAGGTTCTCCTTAGTAAAAAGGCAGCCAACAGGAATGTGGGGGTTCAGCTCTTTGAATCGCTTAAGAAGGATGTGATTAAATGACGAAACAATAACCGCAATAGTGGGTTCGATACCCTTTATTTGCTCCGTGATGCTCGCCAAGAATGCTTCACTTTCTGTCTCACTCAGAATCCCCGCTTTAATCTCGATATTGGCGTTGAGTTTGAGATCGTTCATGCAGTGGATAACTTCGAGGAGGGTGGGGATCCTCTCGCCAACAAAACTGTCGCCAAACCATGCACCAGCATCCACCTTGCTGAGCTGGCTGTAAGTTGTGTGCGACAAGGCCCCTGAAGTATCGGTGCATCGATCGAGTGTGTCGTCGTGATGGGAGATGAGTGTACCATCTTTGAGTACAGCAACATCGAACTCAAACCATTTAATGCCATGGGTGTGGCAGAGTTTGATGGCGGAAAGTGTATTTTCGGGAGCAAGGGCGGATACGCCTCGGTGGGCAAATAAGGTTTTCATAGTGTCCCCCTGGAGAGTATTTGTGCTAAAAAATAACGATATTATGCGGAATAGGTCGCAGCTGATTAGATAATATTTAATGTGATAAGTCAATATTTATTTCATGAGACAGTCTCACGAACCACCATCACGCACAGCCATCACGCACCACCATCACGCACCACCATCACGAACCACCAACCCCACCACGTAACACACCACTGCAGCAAAAAAGACAACAAAAAAGGGCAACACTAGCAATTACGCCAATGCTGCCCATTAATATCGTACAGTCCATCATCTACGAGTGCATCAAGTGCACAGCAACCCTAGAAGAACGACTTCTGGTTCTTAGCACCAATCTGGTGTCCAAGAAGATTGCCGTTACCTGTTAGGGTGCGTACGAAGTAGTCGTAGAAGTTGATGCGGTCATGGACACGGTAGTCCTCAACAACAATGTAATGCGTTCCTGTTGGATACAACTTCACAAACTCACTAAACTTATTCGAAGTGCCAAGCTGAGCATTACTCAACGCCTTCAGCTCGCTCAATGAGCCATCAAACGTAATGTCGGTGTAGTCGCTAACCTCCACATTGATACCAGGTTTTATCCTAAACTTAAGGATGTAGCCGCCACCCTTGAGCCCGCCACCAGAAAGCTTGTAGTCTCCTGCTGCGGAAACAGTAACGATACTGGTTACACCATTATCCACAACGGTAAGCTGAAGCTTGTCGCTCAGTACCTTTATCTGCTTGATGGAGTCCAGCCCAAGGTTGACTGCAACACTTTGACTACTGCTCCTATCCTCGATACCGTTGGAGTCTAGTTTCGCGAGGTAGAAGGCTGTAAGGGTTTGACCGCTTTTGCCATCGATGAGCACACCGTTGTTAATCTTGATTTCGCGAGCGTAGTGTGGTCCTGCTTCAAGACCGCCGTTAATAACGTTGACAGTGGCACCGAAGCCGTCCAAAATGTTGTTCGATGTTGCTACAGGTTCAGTTTTGTAATCCCATGTGCCTGCAATGATGCTGTGGGCAGATGGTTTGGGTGCTTGTGGGGTCATCCAGAACCAGATACCGGTATCGAACGCTAGGGTTCCGTTACGCGTAATTTTACCGGGATCATCCAAGAGGGTGCTAATGTTTCCGTAAACAAGGGCACTCATGTAGCCGTAGTTGTAGTTCCAGCTAAGCTGAATAGGGCCACGACCGTGGTAGGATTGTCCGGGTGTGCCAGGGTAGTCGGGGTGTGCCTCTTGCACGTAACCAACAGGATCGCCAGGTTTCCAGAACGCCCATGAAACCTCTTCACGGAAGAACAACGCCCAAGTATGGGAGCCATCTTGAGCATTCCAACCGCCACCGCCACCAGTGGTTTCGTGACCGATGTTGGCAAAGAATGCAGCTATTTCACGACGCTGTTGGTCGTCGGTACCTTCGTTGGCAAATGCACCGAAGTCGACGTATTCGGAGATAATCTTCTTATTGCTGTTCCATGAAGCGTAGAAGTCGCCATCAATCTTAACAGTCATCTGTTTGCCAGAAGCTTTGTCTAGGCGAATAACCTCTTGCAGGTTAGTGCCTTCGCGACGGCGAACAACTAGTTTGAGACGTGCCATGTCGTCCAGAGCTTTGACGAAGTTGTCGTAGGAGAAGAAGTCTGGCTCGTCTGCCTGATGGGGTACAGCACCAGTGTTTAGGGCATCCCATTTGTCTGAGCCCCAACGGCGTGGGAACATGGTTTCAAACTGTGCTTTGGTAATGTGTTTCTTGAAGTTATCCGACACGCTACCAGGGTCGAACTGAGGGTTGGACAGTGCACCAGCAGGCCATGAGGAGCTGTCAGGGTCGGCACGCCACACTTCGGACTTAGCGTCTACCTCTGTGAAAAGGTCGTCTGCTTTACCGAACACAAGTGAGAATGTATCGGATCGAACACCATTTGTGGCATCTTTGGGGATAACTGTTACGTATAATTTTGAGTTTCCGGTTGGTAGTGTTATGACAGCAGAGCCTTTGTATGGAACGCCCACATCGCTAGATCCTGGAGTGGTGATGGGTGCATCGGAAGAGAAGGTTTTTTTGCCACCAGGGTAGTTTGCATTTTCAATAGTGTATGTCCAACTTCCCTTTGTGAGGTCGCAAAACTTCACGTAGTAGGAGTTCCATTCAAGTGTAACTTTGCCATCTTTATCTACTTGGTTGAGCATCCACTGTGTGAGTGTTGGTGCAAGGTTTTCGCATGCACCTGTGTCGGCAATGAATGGTGGTTGGTTGTCTTCCACATATTTGACGTTGATGAATACAACGTCGCCATTGGCATCAGTTACCTTAACCGCGTCGGTGTACTCCCTAACATCTTTTGATGTGCCCACGGCAACAATTTTCAGCTGATTTCCGTAGAGTATGTTTGTGGAGATGCTGTTTTGGAATGTGTAGGGTAGTTTGCCACCTATGGGGTTGAGGTCGACGAGGATGTCTTCCCCTTTGGAGAGTGTTCCTGCGTTGATTGTACCGCCACGAAGTTTGTATGCAACTTCGCCACTATCGCCACCACTGCCACCGTCATCGCCACCAGATGGGTTGTAGTTTACGAATACCTCTCTGCTGTTGATCTTAACAGGTTCAGCACCAGTATTAGCTTTAGGTGTGAGGGTGATGTATATTTTTGTGAGCCCTCTGCGAATGGGTATTTTTGTGTATGATTTGTATGTTTGTCCAGCTGTGGTGAGGGTTCCTTTGTTGATTTTGCTGTCGTTGGGGTCGATTTGCTTACCGGTGCCGTCTTCTCGTGGTCCACCTGAGGCAAGTCCGGTGAGAACGTATCCGGTGTTGTTTGTTGTGTACGACCATGTTGCGTCAGTGAGGTCACAGCCGACACCTTTCACCCCTTTCGCTTCCCAGGTGAGGTTTAGGATACCGTCATCGGATATGGTTGGTGTGGCTGGTATTGTTACTTCGGGGACAATGTTTGTACATCCACCGGTGCTAGCTGACGATGCGAGTCGTGCTTTTACTTCGATGGTGACAAATGTTCCTGTGGAGTCTTGTACGAGAACGGGTAGTGTGTATTCTCTTGCGAAGTCGGTTTCCTCGTACTGAGATTCCTCGTATGTTTGTAGTGTGAGTATGTTTGTTCCACGTTTCATGTTTATGTCGATTTTCCCTTGGTACGGGTTATTGACAGCGAGGAAGACGAAAGGTGCTTGTCCGCCGGTGGTGTAGAGTGGTACTTCGTTGACTGTGTTGAGAGTGAGCACGCCCATGTCTTCTTGTGAAGGTCTTAGTTCGAGTACTTGGGCCGCGGTTCCGTCTCCGTCAGCTGGAGTTCCACCGCCTCCGATATCACCTCCGCCGCATCCGGCGAGTGCGAGTGCGAGAGCTACTATTGGTAGTAGCATTAGGGTGTGTGTTCGGGTTATTCGTTGTAGTAGTTTTGCCCATAGGGTACTTGAGTTTTGGTATGTTCCCATGTTTGTTCCTCCTTTGTGTTCTTTGCTGTACTAATTGGAATAATTACAATAATTTTGACATGCGTTTTAGGGTTTCCCTTGTATTAGTTTAGCATGTTTTGCGATTTTGTGTCCAACATTTTTGTTATTTTTGTTGTTGGCGTAATTGTTGCCAGTGTTTAGTTGTTTAGTTTGGTTGTAAAGTTCATATTTAGTTGTTGTTGTGTTTGTGTTTATTTTGGTTGATTTTGGTATTAGAAACCTTGTATACTTGTGGGGATATTGTTTGTTCGCGTTTCGCGTTTATTTTTTTGTGGAGGGTTTGTTTATGTTTTTCATGGTAAAGGAGGGTATCCCTTATTTGTTTGTATTGTTGTTGGTGATGTTGTTGTTGTTGATTTTGCCAACGTCGTTAATAGTTTTCGTTTTGTTTGTGTTATTTTTGTTTTTGTTATTTTATTTTCGCAGTCCGTCCCGCGTGCCGTCTGTTGTTAATGATCGCACCGTGTTGTCTCCGGCAGATGGTCGTATTTTGTCTATAATTGAGGAGGAGTTGCACGGGGAGGTTTTCACACGTGTGAGCATCGTTATTGGTGTTTTGGATTGTCATGTTAATCGTGTTCCTTACGATGGTGAGGTTGCTAGTGTTGTTCATGTTCCGGGCAAGTTTTTGCGTACGACTGATGATGATGCTCATCTTGTGAACGAGCAGAATTTGATACATTTGCGTACAGGTCTTGGCAGCATTTATTTGCGTCAGATAGCTGGAGTTTTGGGTCGTCGTTGTGTTTGCAATTTGGTTCCATCATCTCAAGCGTTGTCGGGCGAGGTATTCGGTGTGATAATGTTTGCGTCTCGAGTTGACATCTATCTTCCGTCGGGCGTACGTGTATTGGTTCCGGTAGGCGGTGTTGTACGTGGTGGTCACACTGCATTGGGCGAGTCGTCTGTTTCGGTTGATTCTTAGTTTAGTGTTGTGTTTAGTTATTAGTATAGTTTTTAGTACGATAAAATAAAGGATAAGTTTGGGAGATTTTATGGCAGGACATAGTAAGTGGGCAAATATAAAGCATCGCAAGGCGGCACAGGATTCCAAGCGTGGCAAGATTTTCACTAAGGTGGCGCGCGAGATAACTGTTGCGGCGAAGGAGGGTGGTGGCGATCCTGAGATGAATGCTAAGTTGCGTACGGCATTGGAGAAGGCTAAGGCAGTGAACTTGCCGAACGTCAACATTGATCGTGCGATTAAGCGTGGCTTGGGTTCTAGTGCAGACGATTCTTATGAGGCGATAGTTTATGAGGGTTACGCTGTTGCTGGCGTGGCTGTTTTGGTCTACACATTGACGGACAACAAGAATCGCACAGTTTCCGACGTTCGCCACACGTTTACGAAGCGTGGAGGTAATTTGGCTGAGTCGGGTTCTGTTGCGTGGATGTTTGAGCGTAAGGGTGTATTGAACATCGACAACACTGTTTCCGAGGAGGAGCTTATGGAGGTTGCGTTGGAGAGTGGTGCGGAGGACATTATTACCCACGACGACAATTACGAGGTTGTTTGCGAGCCGGAAGCATTTGAGTTGTTGCGAGATGTATTTGTTCAGCGTAGCTATCCGATATTGAATGCTGAGGTGACGATGAAGGCTAAGAACACCGTTGACGTTGATGCTAAGGAGGCTGGTACGGTTAACGCCATCGTTGACATATTGGAGGATCTCGACGACGTTCAGGATGTTTATACGAATATGGCGTAGAGTAAATTTGCAAATTATGTTGCAAAGTTGTGTTCGTTTGTGTTACAATTGTGTGTGCTGCTGGTCATATTAGTAATACTAGGATCAGCAGCATTTTTGTACATCGGTGTGCAATCGTGTTCACGGGTGTGTTTTTTTGGAGGAGTGCCCGAGTCAGGCTGAAGGGGACGGTCTCGAAAACCGTTAACGGGCAACCGTTCGGGGGTTCAAATCCCTCCTCCTCCGTTTTATTTACTTGTTGTTTGTCTTGATTAGCAGTTTGCTTTGTTGGGGTCGATTTTGTTGTCCTTTGCTTTGCAATTTTTATTTTCGGTGGTTTGCCTATTTTTTTTGTATGCCTCATATGCCCCCTATCTTTCATTTGTTACGTTGCGACGCATGTTGTTACTGTTTGTTAGGGTGTATTTTTAATTAGAAAGGTAATTTTTCTTAAAATAAAGTATTGCATTGCGTGAAAGATGGTGTATAATGGGTTTGTTATCACGTATCTTGTGTGGTTCGAAAACGGCTAGGCGGTCTTTTTGGCTTAGAAGCATAAGTTTGCAGGTCGGGCGAGTACGGTACGATAATATTTAAAGAAAGAAGAGAGAAGAGAAGGACGAGACGAAAAAGAAGTATACACTATTTTATTTAGGAGGATTTGCATATGAGCAAAACTATGTTTAGACGCTTGGGCCTTGGCCTAACATTCGCAGTACTATCATTGGCACTAGTTGCCTGTGGTTCTGACAACGGTGGAGACGAAGAGAAGGTGGCTGTTACAGGTGCAAGCTTGAGCACAAGCTTCATAAAGACTGCTGCTACAGAGACAACATCAGCTGTGTACAGCGAGATTGCTGTTAAAGGTCTTGTGAAGAGCGCAACAGAGGCTGCAGACGACGACACTTACATTGCAGGCGGAGCAAGTGATACAGCAGTTGTTATGTCCCTTGAGCCAGGCAACAACGACGGTGCAGTTGATGTTCTTGTTACTCTAGGTGCAGCAACAACAGCAAGCGACGTTTTGGCAGCTAGCTACTCCGGTGGTATGTTGAAATTCAGCTTCCCAGCAAAAGAAGGCACAACTGTTGCAGACGTTGAAGGCAAAACATTCAACGTTGAAGTTTCCAAAACTGTAGGCGAGAATAAAACAGTATTCTTTACTACTACAGCGAAAGTTGTACCAGCAGGT
>CAMZNS010000020.1 GCA_947313855.1 uncultured Deferribacteraceae bacterium | reverse complement strand
ACACCAAACACCAAACACCAAACACCAAACACCAAACACCAAACACCAAACACCAAACACCAAACACCAAACACCAAACACCAAACACCAAACACCAAACACCAAACACCAAACACCAAACACCAAACACCAAACAGGGGGCACTATTCGCAATGGTAACGAAGGGGAACAACCTTGCCAAACACAGCAATACTCTCGCCAACACGCTCGCCAACACGCACGCCAACACGCACGCCAACACCAACATGACCATTCGCGGTGCCATCGATGTTGGATCCAGTAGCATCAAACTACTCATCTCAGGCGTTGGCATCGTCAATAACGTAAACACAATCGTGGAGCAGATCTACTTTGCCACCTACGTAACCAAGCTTGGTGCAGGGCTCAACGAAACAGGGCGACTGTCGAAACGGTCTGTGGACAAGTCGCTTGAAGCGTTCCGCTCCATCGCCACCCTACTGCAATACCACAACTGTAAAGAGGAAAATACTCGCACCGTGGCAACAGCAGCACTACGCAATGCCCACGATGCCACCAACTTTATCGACCTTGTCTACACCGAAACAGGTATCAAAATAGACGTCATCTCCCCCGAAGACGAAGCCTTGTACACCGCTAACGGCATAATCTCATTCATACCAGAGATGTTTGCACCCGGCATAAAAAATATTATTGTGGACATCGGTGGCGGCTCCACAGAGTTTACGTCCACAGTTGGCAACCATTTCGAAGAAACCACTAGTCAACATATCGGCTCAGTACAGCTGTCCAATATTTTCAACATGCATGAACACTGCAAAACCTTCCCCTTGGAGAGGGTGCAACAATACATCGAACACGAACTTAGCAGTCTGTATGGCAGTGAAATGTTTGCCGAGGAACCTCACAACCTTGTGGTAACGGCAGGAACAATCGCCACCATCACGTCCATATACAAACGGGGAACGCACAACCATCACCAAGCAACACTCCTCGAAGTGTCGGACATTGAAGGTATTTTTCAGAAGATACTGCGTACACCGTACAGCAAGCGTACAAAAATACCGGGACTCGCACCCGGCAAACAAGACACAGCACTTGCTGGTTGTATCCTACTGTTAAATATTGTGAAGCATTTGGGAGTAAGTCAGGTGGTGTACTCCCCTTGCGGGTTGAAAGAGGGACTTGTTGTTGCCGTGTAGCGTGGTCGTGTAGCGTTGCCGTGTGGCGTGGTCGTGTGGCGTGGTCGTGTGGCGTGGTCGTGTAGCGTGGTCGTGTGGCGTGGTCGTGTGGCGTGGTCGTGTGGCGTGGTCGTGGGGCGTGGTCGTGTGGCGGGGGCGTGTGGCGTGGTCGTGTGGCGTGGGCGTGTGGCGCGGGCGGGGGGCGGGGTGACGGGGGGTGGGTTGGTGGGGGTCGTGTGGGGGGGGGTGCCGTGGCGGGGTGGCGTGGGCGTGTGGCGTGGTCGGGTGGCGTGGTCGTGTAGCGTGGTCGTGTGGCGTGGTCGTGTGGCGTGGTCGTGTGGCGTGGTCGTGTGGCGTGGTCGTGTGGCGTGGTCGTGTGGCGTGGTCGTGTGGCGTGGTCGTGTAGCGTGGTCGTGTGGCGTTGCCGTGTAGCGTGGTCGTGTGGCGTGGTCGTGTGGCGTTGCGTAAAATTTCTTTGCTACTGAGGTGGATAACTTCTTGACAAACAGATCTGTTTGTGCGTATAATGTTAGCTGGTAGCCGAAGTGTCGGAACTGGTAGACGAGCTGGACTAAGGATCCAGTGGGATTAATCTCCCGTAGGGGTTCAAGTCCCCTCTTCGGCATTCTTATTTATGGGTGGAGTATCGTACGGATTGTGGTTTATTAACCATGCCCCGCTACGATTCTCCACCCATTTTTATTACCACTTTATTTCGTCAATTCCCCAAATTTTCACGCACGCACGTAACGCACTACCACGCACGCACGTAACGCACCTATACCTATCCCCTCTTGTAGTAGCCCCTTGTGTAGTACGCAAGGATTGCCACAGCCGCAACTATCATCACCAACGACGCCAAGTGGGGAGCACGAATAAACCCAATCATTAAATCATCGGCACGGAAAAACGTGATGAAGCCACGGTTTAAACCGTAAGCAATACCGTAAATTGCAGTAATGAGCCCCGACCCCATGTGCATATTCTTACGCCAAAAATACAGCACAATCACTAAAGTAATGACGCTCAAAATCATCTCGTAAAAAAATGTGGGGTGCACGGGGAGGGCGTTGAACTCACTATAAATCGCCGTGCCGGGAGGGAACGAAATACCCCATGTTACATACTCCTTCAAAGCGTAGAGCTGTCCCTGAAACATCACAGAAAGCTCGCCAGCACGAGCAACACCACTGCCAATAACCTGCTCCACGGGCACACCCGATTGCTGTGCAATACCCGAATACGTCTGCAAAGCTGATGCCCAAAACTCAGGGAAATGGTTGCCCCAACTGAAAATTACGCTCAAAGGGGTATAAGTAGGCACGCCACCCGCCTCGCCATTAGCAAAATTACCAATTCGTCCGATGGTTTGACCGAAAATAAGCAACGGCACGGCAACATCGCTCGCAACAAAAAACGGAAGACCCACCCTCTTGGCGTAAAAATATAACCCCACAACACCACCAAGAATACCACCATGGATAGCTAGACCACCCTGCCAAATAGCAAAGGCAGAAAGGGGGTTGCCCGCGTAACTATCCCACGAAAACACAACGTAATAAAGGCGTGCACCCGCAATGGCAGAAAAAAATGTAACCATAATTGCGTTCTCAATCATACCGCGGGAATAACCAAGATTGGCAAGGCGACGAGGGATTACGACAATTGCCAACATAATGGCAATAATGTACATGAGGGAATAAGTGCGAATATCCAGTGGTCCAATACTAAACAGAACAGGGAACATGGGATCAGCCTCCAAGGTGAAAAAATGTTTTGGACTTTATGCCAAGTCTAAGAAGTTGTACAACAAAAATAATACCACATCTTACAACTTAAAACACACTAATTATATTAATTGTTACTATCAATATTTATGCCCGTATTTATTTCTGCCAAAAAGGGGGGGGTAGCACGGCGGGTAGGGGTTAGAGAGCAGGAACTAACATGGAGTGTCACCGAATTATTGCGGTTATGACGAAAAAATAACTTGACAAAAATGAACCTAACCGTTATGTTAGCACTCATAAGGGCTGAGTGCTAACATAACGGTTAGGCTGGGCTGCTCGCAACAGGCTGCAACGCACTCAGCATACACGCCAAACATACAACAAGGAAACAGCAACTCCACAAATGTTCGGGAGTCTGGATGCAACCACAACCATGGGTAAGTTAACAGAGCGGGAAAACTTAGTATTGAAGATGGTTGTCGAGGAACACCTCGGCAGTAGCGAACCTGTGGGCAGTAGGTTTATCGCCAAGGCGGTAGGGCTCAGCCCCGCAACTATTCGCAACATCATGAGCGACTTGGAGGAGATGTGCTACATATCGTCGCCACATATTTCTGCTGGCAGAATCCCCACCGACGAAGGTTTCCGTTACTACGTCGATAACTGCATCAGCCTTACCGCGGAAACTATGGATACTGCTATTCCGGTGTTGGAGTCCCTACTCAATCTGGAAGACAAGTCGGTGAACACACTACTGCAACACGCAACAAAATATATGGCAAACCTAACACATGCCACCTGCTTTGTTGCTGCACCGAAACTCCAAGAGATGGCACTTCAGAGTATCAAATTTTTGCCGGTGCAGGGGAATACGATTCTAGCAGTAATTGTTACGAAATCTGGCTACATCCACAATACCCTCTTCAACATGGACAAACGGATAAAAATGAGTCTTCTCGATGACGTGGCAGCTTTTCTTAACGAGAATTTCGCAAACAGAACTCTTTTAGAGATACGCGACTCGCTGGAGACGGAAATAATCAAAGGGGAAGGGGTGCTCCGTGAGATGGAAGAGGCTTTGCAACTGGTACAGCAGGGGCTTTCAGGTAGCAATATTTATATCGATAGTGATGGGGACAGTAGCGGCGAACTAATTATTTCGGGGCGGGAAAATATGTTCGACCAACCGGAATTCAACAACCCTGAAAAACTCACCGCCTTCTTCACCTCCATCGCACAAAAGTACATTACAAAACATATTATCGATCAGTGTATTCATAGCGATGGTGTGCAAATATTCATCGGCAACGAGGTTATCAAAGGGCTGGAGCCTGATGCTGAAGTTGTGGAATTTCTGAACGAGTACGGAGTTATTATCAAAGGGTACGGTGGGGAAAGGCAGGGCAAAAATCTAGGTTTTGTGGGGGTTGTTGGACCCAAACGTATGGATTATGCCGCCATTGTTCCTATCTTAAACAGAACCGCCCGACTGATTACACAAGCATTAAACAAAGAAAACAAAGAAGATAACAACGATAAATAAAACATAAAATAAGTAGAATATATTTACGGAGGAGTAAACATGGGAACAACATCGGGGAAAGAGAAAAAATCGACAAAAGATACATCCCATAAGGGGGAACCCATCGAACTTAATACTACAGAAGGGGAAGCCCTTGAACAATCCCTTGAACCTGCGGTAACGGAGGCGGACATGCCAACGGCTAACACTGGCGACGATAACGCTGGCGAGGGGAACACCCTCAAACTGCAAGGGGAGATAGACCGACTCAAAGTGCTACTCGAAACAGCACACGACAACGTTTTACGTGCAAGGGCTGACGCGGAAAACGCACAAAACCGTGCCACCAAAGATAAGCTGGACGGAATAATGTTTGCCAACAAGGCCATACTGGTTGACCTGCTACCCGTAATCGACAACTTGGAGCTTGCCTTGGCACACCTCAAAACGCACAACGCTACGAGTGCCGACAACGCCCCCGACAACGCTACGAGTGCCGACAACGCCCCCGAACAGTCCGACGAAGGGACAAAGTCAAACATATCGTCGTTCGCCGATGGCGTTGCCATTACCCTCAAACAGCTCGTCACCACGTTAGCAAAACATGGTGTGGAACCCATCGAAACGCCCATAGGAACACCATTCGACCCGAATTTCCACGAAGGGCTAATGCTAGAGCTCAACCCAGAGCTGGACGACAACACCGTATCGGGAACCCTGCAAACAGGGTACACACTCAACGGTCGAGTTGTACGACCAGCTAAGGTCAAAGTTAGTAAAAAATAGAAACCAAAAAATAGATAATCAACACTTCATACTATAAAAATAAAACAATAAATACAAACGAAGGAGGACGAAAATGAGTAAAGTTATAGGTATCGATTTAGGAACAACAAACTCAGTTGTAGCCGTAATGGAAGGGGGTACACCCAAGGTAATCGTAAACGCTGAAGGACACCTAACAACACCGTCTGTTGTGGCTTTCAACGGCGACGAACGCCTAGTAGGTACACCCGCAAAACGACAAGGTGTGACTAATCCCGAAAATACACTATTCTCTGTAAAACGTCTAATCGGTCGCAAATTTAACGACTCAGCAATCAAAAAAGCTCAAGAGCTGCTACCCTACAAAATTATCAAAAGCGACAACAACGACGCTTGGGTAGAGGTTGACGGCAAAAAAATGGCACCACCCGAAATATCCGCAATGATTCTACAAAAACTCAAGCAAACAGCGGAAGACTACCTAGGCGAAACCGTAACAGACGCAGTAGTCACCGTGCCCGCATACTTCAACGACTCGCAACGTCAGGCAACCAAAGATGCAGGAAAAATTGCAGGACTCAACATTCTTCGCATAATCAACGAACCTACCGCCGCTGCTCTTGCTTACGGACTAGACAAAAAATCTGATCAGAAGATTGTGGTCTACGATCTGGGGGGGGGAACATTCGACGTTTCTGTTTTGGAAATAGGCGACGGCGTCTTTGAAGTGCTAGCAACCAACGGCGACACCTTCCTCGGAGGAGATGACTTCGACGTTCGCGTTGTCGACTGGCTACTCGACGAATTCAAAGCCGAAACAGGGATGGATCTCAAAGCAGACAAAATGGCTCTGCAACGCCTGAAAGAGGCTGCCGAAAAGGCGAAACACGAACTCTCATCCACCACCGAAACAGAAATAAACCTACCTTACATCACTGCAGATCAGTCTGGACCAAAACACTTGGTGAAAAAACTATCCCGTAGCAAGTTCGAACAACTCGTAGGCGACCTTGTCACAAACTCCCTAGAACCATGCAAAAAAGCACTCAAAGACGCTGGACTCGACAAATCAGACATAGATGAGGTAATCCTTGTGGGCGGAATGACACGCATGCCACTTGTTGTGGAAAAAGTCGAGGCATTCTTCGGCAAAACACCACACAAAGGGATCAACCCCGACGAAGTTGTCGGACTTGGTGCATCGATACAAGGGGCAGTTTTGCGTGGAGATGTGCAAGACGTAGTGCTACTCGACGTAACACCCCTGTCGTTGGGTATCGAAACAGCGGGCGGCGTAATGACCGTCATGGTTCCACGAAACACCACAATACCACACAAAAAAACCGAAACATTCACCACATACAGTGAAAACCAAACAGCCGTAACAATCGCCATCGCTCAAGGGGAAAGACCAATGGCCGCCGACAACAAACTAATCGGCAACTTCGACCTTGTAGGGATACCACCTGCACCTAGAGGCGTGCCACAAATCGAAGTAACATTCGACATGGACGCAAACGGAATACTATCCGTCTCAGCCAAAGACAAAGGAACGGGCAAAGAACAATCGGTGAAAATTACCTCCAGCTCGGGGCTCTCTGACGACGAAATCGAACGCATGGTGCAAGAAGCAAAAGACAATGAAGACAGCGACCAAACACGTAAAGAGCTCGTTGAAGTGAAGAATAGTGCGGAACAGCTAGTCTACGCCACCGACAAAACAATCGCCGACGCGGGCGACAAAATAGACGACGAACTAAAAACTGAAGCGGAAGAAGCAAAAACAGGGGTCACAACAGCCATAGCAACCGACAACAAAGACGAAATCGAAACAGCTGTGGCAAAACTCACGGAAGTAAATCAGAAAATTGCAGGCATACTCTACCAAAACAACGGCGATGCTGGTGGCAGTTCCGATTCCGATTCCGATGCTGGTGTTGTGGATGCTGATTACGACGAAGTAAAATAGTCAAGGAGACGATAAATGATATAACCACTTAGGCACCGAATAGTGGTGACTGAGTATGGAGCCGAAACAGTACGGAAAAGTATAACGAAATACCTTTTCAAAAGGGTGTGATTGCTAAATGTAGTCACACCCTTTTTTTGTGCCCCCCGATATCCACTCACCCGCCTGATATTGTATAACATCAATATAAAGTTGTTGACACAGAGTCGTAATAAATATATGATTAAGAGATGCTTTAACTTAAAAAGGAGGTAATTTATGTTGCCAATATTTGTCGCAGAAGTATACGGTACGGCACTACTAATCTTGCTGGGGAACGGTGTTGTTGCCGGTGCTATTTTGGGCAAAACAAAGTCCAATGGTGCTGGGTGGATCGCAATTACAGCTGGCTGGGGATTTGCGGTGACCATCGGTGTTTACACTGCTGGTTGGATCTCTGGAGGACACCTCAACCCTGCGGTTAGTTTTGCTCAGGTGTTAGTTGGTGGTATCGGTGTTTCAGACTGGTTTGTTTATGCGTCTGGTCAGATAATCGGTGCTATGATCGGTGCGACCCTTGTTTTCATTTTGTACTATCATCATTTTGCTGCAACAGATGATGGTGAAACCAAACGAGCATGCTTCTGTACCGCCCCTGCTATCTACTCCCCCTTCTTCAACTTCTTCAGCGAGGTTATCGGAACCACGGTCTTAGTATTTGCGGCCCTTGTTTTGGGTATTACGGCTAATGCTATCCCCCCATATTTCGGTCCATTTATTATCGGTATTGTGGTGTTTTCCATCGGTTTGTCGTTGGGTGGTTTGACCGGTTACGCCATCAACCCTGCACGTGATCTTGGTCCACGTATTGTTCATGCGTTGTTGCCTATTCCGGGCAAAACCCATAGTGATTGGAAGTACTCTTGGGTGCCCGTATTTGGTCCCCTTGTTGGTGCTGGTGTAGCGGCATTCCTGTTTACTTACCTGTTCATGCCGTTTTTTATGGCGTCGTAATGGTGCGATTGCCCTTAGTTCTAGGTTTTTTAATTGTTAATTGACAGGAGTTTTTTATGAGTAAGTATATTGTTTCCATCGATCAGGGTACGACGAGTTCACGTACCATACTTTTTGATAAGTCGGGCAATATTGTGTCGTCCCATCAGCTTGAGCATGAGCAGATATTTCCGAAGGCAGGCTGGGTCGAGCATGATGCCCTGGAGATTTGGGCGAATACGCAAAAAACCATTACCGAAGCCATGAGGTGGGGGAATGCCACGCACAAGGATATTGCTGCTGTGGGTATTACTAACCAACGGGAAACAACTGTGGTGTGGAACAGGCACACGGGCAAACCATACCACAACGCCATCGTATGGCAAGATCTCCGTACGGATGCCATCTGCAAAAGTATGGAGAATGAGCCGGGCAAGGGGTTGATGGATCTGTTTAAAAAGCGTTCCGGACTACCCTTGTCCACATACTTTGCAGGTCCAAAGATACGCTGGCTACTGGACAACGTGCCATCACTGCGGGAAGACAGCGAGAAGGGTGACGCAATATTCGGAACAATGGACACGTGGATACTCTGGAACCTCACAGGGGAACACGTTACCGACGTAACAAACGCATCGCGAACAATGCTCATGAACCTAGAAACACTAGACTGGGACGAAGAACTACTCGAACACATGGACGTTCCACGTGCCATGCTACCCAAAATACTACCATCAAGCTACCGCAAAGGGTATGGCAAAACACGTGCCAACAGTGCCTTCGGCGGGGAAGTAGTGGTTGCGGGCATCCTTGGCGATCAGCAAGCAGCAACTGTAGGACAACTATGTTTCGAAAAAGGTGACGTGAAAAATACTTACGGCACAGGGTGCTTCATGCTCATGAACACCGGACATCAGATAAACCACTCCACACACGGACTACTAACAACACTGTGCTACCAGTTTGACAGCGAAAAACCGGTCTACGCACTAGAAGGCTCAGTGGCAATATCGGGAGCGTTGGTGCAGTGGGTACGCGACAACCTCGAACTCATTAGCTCGGCACCCGAAATCGAAGCACTTGCTGCAGGGGTGGAAGACAATGGCGGAGTCTACTTTGTGCCCGCGTTCTCAGGACTCTACGCACCCTATTGGCGAAGTGACGCAAGGGGCGTAATTGTCGGACTCACACGATACATTACCAAAAAACATATCGCACGAGCAACACTCGAAGCAACAGCATTCCAAACAAGGGATGTTATCGATGCCATGAAGGCCGACTCAGGTATCGACATCGCCGTGCTCAAGGTGGATGGCGGAATGGTGGTCAACAACCTCATGATGCAAATACAGGCAGACGTTATCAATACCGTTGTTATTCGACCAAAGGTAATCGAAAGCACAGCGTTGGGTGCGGCTTACGCTGCTGGTCTGGCTGTTGGTTACTGGAAATCCGTGGACGATATTCGTGACAACTGGCAGGAGGGGGGAAGGTTTACCCCCGATGCGTCGTCGTCGTTGCGTACCGAGGGGTATTCGTCTTGGCAGGATGCTGTGCACCGCTCTTTCGGGCTAGCACGGGACTAACCACAGACGAGAGCAGGGGGGCACACACCCCCCTCATTATTATTCTTTGGAATAGCTGTGACAGATTATGGCGTTGCATGAAACTTTGCTGTACAATAAATGTATCGACTTAAGTGGACAAATATCTTTACTGCGAGGGAGCGTTATGATTCTTGAAATATGTGTGGACAATCTGGAGTCCTTCAATACGGCGGTGGCAAATGGGGCGGACAGGATAGAACTTTGCTCGGCGTTATCCGAAGGGGGACTAACACCATCTTACGGATTCATGGAGATTGCATTACGTGCACCTGTCCCATCGTTTATGATGGTCAGACCAAGGGGGTGCGACTTCCTCTACACACACCACGAAATAGAGATGATGCTGAGGGATATCTACCACATCAAACAAATTGGTGCACCCGGAGTTGTGTTTGGAGCTCTCAACGAAAACGGCGAAGTGCATATGGAACACATGAAGGCGTTGATGAAAGAGTGCAAGGGGATGCAAGCAACGTTTCACCGAGGAATAGACCAAACACGAGAACCGTTTGAAGCACTAGACGCAATCATGAGCCTAGGGATGAACCGTGTGCTCACCACTGGACAAAAAAATAACGTGGTGGAAGGGGCAGAAACACTAGGCAAGATGAAGGAATTTGCCAAAGGGAGGCTGACCATAATGGCTGGGGGTGGGGTGAAGCCCGACACAATCGAAGATGTAATAAAGCGGGCAGGGGTAGACGAAATACACGCATCAGCAACAACAAATCGCAACTCAAACATGAAGTTTGTACTGAACGACTCGCAAATGGGGAGTGGGAGCGATTTTCAGCTCAACATAGTGGACGCACAGACTGTCCGGAACTTGCGGAGCATCGCAGACAAGTACTAGGCGGTGACGCAGGTGTGTGCAGGTGTGTGCAGGTGTGTGCAGGTGTGTGCAGGTGTGTGCAGGTGTGTGCAGGTGTGTGCAGGTGTGTGCAGGTGTGTGCAGGTGTGTGCAGGTGTGTGCAGGTGTGTGCGGGACACGCTAGGCGAGGTGAACCAGTGCTTGACGCAGGTGTGTGCAGGTGTGTGCAGGTGTGTGCAGGTGTGTGCAGGTGTGTGCAGGTGTGTGCGGGTGTGTGCGGGACACGCTAGGCGAGGTGAACCAGTGCTTGACGCAGGTCAGCAACCAAGTCGTCAACACTCTCAAGCCCGATGGAGAACCGCACCAACCCTGTAGGTATCCCCGCCTGAGCGTAAGTCTCGTCATCAAGAACACGGCTGTACGAAATAGACTGCACAAACACCATACTTTGGGATGATCCCCAACTAACGCCCAACGCAAACAGGTGCAACGCATCAACGAATGCCTTCACCTTCGAAATATCCTCTGTGCGAGGCTTGATACTGAGCACGGCAGAGTTGCCGGTCATTTGTGCGTGGATGAGGGTACGCTGTTTGTGGGATTCTAGCCCCGTGTAGTAGACATGTTCGATAATCCCAGCATCAGCACCAGCACCAGCACCAGCATCAGCACCAGCATCAGCACCAGCACCAGCACCAGCACCAGCACCAGCACCAGCATCAGCACCAGCACCAGCATCAGCACCAGCACCAGCACCAGCACCAGCATCAGCACCAGCATCAGCACCAGCCGTGTACGTTTCCAAAAACCGAGCGATGGTTGCAGCGTTGCGAGACTGATGCTCCATGCGAATTTGCAGGGTTTTAAGACCACGCAAAAGCAACCACGACTCCATGGGGGCAACCTTGGACGCAAGGAAACGACTCTCACCATTGTACAACGCTTCGATGTGTTGAGTATCGCCAGCAGCCACGCCGAGAATAATATCGCTGTGTCCGTTCAGATACTTGGAGCAGGAGTGCACCTCAATATGGATACCAAGGTTGAGGGGCTGTTGGTTTAGGGGTGTTGCGAGGGTGTTGTCCAGTATGGTGGTAATGCCATGGGATCGTGCAAGGGCTGCCACCTCTTCGATGGGCTGCACGGCGAATGTAGATGACGTGGGGGATTCGAGCATTATCACCTGTGTATTATCGCGAATACTGTTGGCGAAATCCGACAGTTGCTCCCCCGAAACAAGGGTGTATTCCGTATTGAGTTTCGTTGGTAGGTAGTGGGTAATAAATTTCAGGGTGTTGCTGTAGGCACTTGCAACAACGATAATATGACCGCCAGCAGTAATATTGGACAAAATCGCACTAGTTATGGCACTGATACCTGATGGGAAAAGTCGTGCGGACTGTGCGTTCATCAGCCGTGCGAGCTTCTCTTCGGCAAGGTGTGTCGTGTTGTTGCTTACGCCACCGTAGATTGTGTGGTTGGCGGAGTTGTCGTATGCGTTCTCCAGATCATTCCATGTTGGGTACACAAAGTTCGCTGTCTGCACAATGGGGGGTACTAATGAGTTGGTGGTATGGCTACGACCGTGATTCCACAGGGTGTCTGAGGCGAGGAGTGTTTCACGTCTCAGATTAGCGTTATTGCGATTACTGTTGTTGTCATTAGCATCTGTGCAACTAGGGTTGTTGAGTTGTCCGTGTTTGCTCATACCGTTCATCTCCGAGCGTCATGTGTTGGTCATGTGTTGGTCATTTTTTGGTCAGTTGCGTCAGGGCTACTTCCGGTACTCCACACCTAGGGCTACGGTGGCGAATGGTTTTTCTCTGTAAATATGTTGGCGTGCACTACTATTATTGTTATTGCTATTGCTGGGATCGATACGTCTTAGGTTTGAGGTGAAGTAGTATGATGATTCCACGTAAAAGTATCGGTACAACGCCTTGGCTGAAATATCTTGCGAGATACGTTGCAGAATGGTGTTGTTTTGGAGAAAACCGTAGGTTTGAATACCGTGTTTGTAGCTGTAGGCAAGGTCGAAGAGTAGGTGCTTTGTGGGTGTGTAGGTGTTCGTTAAGCTGCTGGATACTGTGCTCCCCTGAACCTCAATATTGCCACTAATGGAGTACAAACTAGGGGAAACAGTGTACTGAACAAGGGACAACGGGTAGCCGATTGAGGTGAAGAGCCTGCCTGTGGTAATGTCTAGCTTGAAAATAGGGATGGGGTACAGAGCATCACGGTTGCGAAGGTAGATGGCACCCAATCCGAGGGAAAGGGTTGTGGAATCACCGAAATCAATATTGCGGGCACCACCAAGAAGGGCGGTGTCAAGGACAGCTCTAGTCGTAATGTTGTCGTCAAACGAAGTTCCGCCAAATATACCCAAGAGGGTGTAACGGGGGGTGGAAATCACCGTGTAAGAACTATAACTCGTCGTGTCAGCAATGGTTAATCCTGAAAGCTCAGGGGTTTGGACAGTATTCAGGGAGTTCTGTGAATAGGAAAGCTCCACGAAGGATAGGGCAAGGGTGTCGCCATTGCGAAAAATAATGCCCGGCTCAACGGTGGTAATGTGGGAGCGAATAATGCTGGACTGCTGGGAGGAGAATGAAAGACTACCAATAACAGGGAGGATGCGGAAATCGCCACGAGGAGCAGATTCGCCACGAGACGAAACAATGGGGGCAAACAGGAACAAGACAAGTAAGGTGCAGAAAAGCGTGGTGGCAAGCGTGGTGGTGCGGGGAGAAGCAGTGTGCGTGGTGGTGGGTATGGTGGCAAGCGTGGTGGCAAGCGTGGTGGTGCGGGGAGAAGCAGTGTGCGTGGTGGGGGGTATGGTGGCAAGCGTGGTGGCAAGCGGGGTGGTGCGGGGAGAAGCA
>CAMZNS010000019.1 GCA_947313855.1 uncultured Deferribacteraceae bacterium | reverse complement strand
CACGCACACACACAGACGCCGAACACTTACTCGGCACCGCAAAGGGGAGTCATGTCCTTGTTAGATTTCATCGGTAGTGCCTTAAGCATTGCTTTCATCGTATTAATTATTCGTCGTCATCGTATGGGTTGGTTATTTGGTGGTGCTGGCTCTGGTATCTACGTTTTTGTTCTGTTTCAATCCGGTCTATATTTTCAGTCCGTTCTATTTTCATACTACGTTGTTATGTCGATTTACGGGTTTATTTTATGGACAAAAAATGTTGATGGTGCGAATAGTGTAATTGTTTCTCGATGGCGTTCCCTTCGCACGAATATTGCTGTATTTATCATACTGATAGCTTTTGGGGGGCTTCTGAGCATAGTTCTTCGACAGTACACACAGACAACCATGGGGTTCTTGGATGCAACCATTACGACCGTGGCATTTTTTGCCACCTACCTTCAAGCCAGATCCAAGGTTGAGAACTGGTATTACTGGGTATTTGTGAATACCCTTTCGGTAGTTGTTAGTTTTTTGGCTGGTCTATATTTCTTCTGTTTGCTGTCGTTGCTACTCTTGGGGATGAGTTTTTACGGTATTTGGCGTTGGCAAAAAATAGTTGTCCAAATTAGTTCTGAATAGTGTTATGATGTTGTGTTATTCATAGTTTAGATTCGAGGAATTATTTTCATGTCCCTATTACTATTGCCATTACTATCCTTTTTTGCCACCACCATGCTAATCATCTTTATCATTCTTATTATCTATCGTCAACGTATCGGCTGGATTTTTGGTAGTATCGGCTGGGGAGTTTACTGCTTTGTGCTGTTTCAAACGGGTCTGTTCTTCCAATCGGGGTTGCAAATCTATTATATTGCCATGGCGGCTTACGGATTTATGGCATGGACGAAAAACCAAGGCGACTCTGGCGTCTTAATTGTTGCTTACTGGCGTTCCCGTCCCACAAATTTTGCCACATTTGCAGTCCTCATCGCCATCGCCTTTGTTGCGAGTAGTACCATCGCCATTACGACGCAGAAATCTTTTTCCGGCATTATGTTTGCAGATGCCTCCATTGCTACCGTTGCTGTGTTTGCCACCTACCTACAAACCCGTTCAAAGATCGAGGGGTGGTACTACTGGATATTTGTAAACACCCTTGTCACAGTTGTTGCCTTCCTGTCGGGTCTGTACTTCCTCGTCCTCCTAGGCATGTTCATGGTTGTGATGAATATCTACGGCTCTATTCAGTGGAGAAGACAGTATGACCTGCAAGAACAGCAACCCCTCGAACCCCAATAATCTTGACTGGCTACGTCAAAATACTACCCATATCGCCAACATAGATAAAGGTGTCAGCAATACGCTCACCATGGTGGACTATGGTGGCACCACAGCCATTTTACGCCAATTTCACCATGGCAACATCTGCGGAATCGATCGCAACTTCGAAATACTCATCCACCAAGAGCTTGCTCGCCAAGGTTATGCACCAGGCATCATCGGCGTTGATCCCAACACACACATGCTACTCGAGCACATCCCCTCGCAAAGCAACCTCACCGATGAAGATCAAGCACAGGCTGTTGCCGAAGCCATGCACTGCCTGCACACCCTTTCCGAGCCCATCCTGTCGCAACTTGCACACAAAAATATTCAACCAGAAACGTACAGCCTTGTTCACCGCGTAAACAGCTACTTCAAGCCCCAAAACACACCGCACCTAGGTCAGTCACTAGCCCCACTCATAGTTAAGGGTCAGCGTGTTGTTGAGGCGTGGATGCAACAGCAACAGCACTCACAGTCGCTCAGCGGTCTAGACAGTATTCTGTGCCACTGCGACCTCAGTAAGGACAATATTCTGTTCCATAATAATAAAGCCATGCTCATCGATTTTGAGTACGCCAGCTACGGTCATATTTTGTTTGAGCTACAAACCCTCCAAGCCCTGTGGAGCCCTCAGTTTCTTCGTCGAACTGTTTCTGCGTACAACTCAATAAGTGCACATACTATTACCTATTCGCAGAAAGATATGACTGTTGCGGCGATACTCTCCACCATGGCGAGTATCGGATGGTACATCAATCGCCCCGACCTCCTCAGCACGCATAGCACACACAGCACGCACAGCACACATAGCACACATAGCACACATAGCACTAGCAATCATAATCGCCATGTCAATACTGTTGTCTTCGGTGAGAGTCACTTCGTGTCTCTCATCAGGCAGCTAGAGCACCTCTTAGGTTTGTGTTAGCTGGACGCAAGCAACTACAAATAAATTTTAATGGGAAGAAAAACAAGCGGGCGACTCGATCCCGCGACCTCAACCTTGGCAAGGTGACGCTCTACCAATCTACAACAGTGCTACGCTCAGCTGGACGCAAACAACTATTCAACTCAACGCAATGCACAGCCTGCCGAACAACAGCATACCGCAACACTATCCTGCCGAAACTACAAATAAATTTTAATGGGAAGAAAAACAAGGGGCGACTCGATCCCGCGACCTCAACCTTGGCAAGGTGACGCTCTACCAATCTACAACAGTGCTACGCTCAGCTGGACGCAAGCAACTACAAATAAATTTTAATGGGAAGAAAAACAAGCGGGCGACGGGACTCGATCCCGCGACCTCAACCTTGGCAAGGTTGCGCTCTACCAGCTGAGCTACGCCCGCGCTTGAAACACTACAATACAACCAAACCATACCCTTTGTCAAGGAATAATTTGCAAATTACCTAAAATAATGACACCAAAATCGCCGAAACACCCACCACCAAACAGTATAAAGCAAATACTTTTAACTGAGCACGCTTCACCAAACCAATAACAAAATGAATGGATACAATACCGCTAGCAAAAGCAACAAAACCACCAAGAACATACACACCGATAGGAAGAAGGTTGGCCTGTGGATCGAACTCCAACAAACGAAGTGTCGCTGCTGCAACAATGGCAGGAGCAGACAACAAAAACGAGAACTCAACAGCCTTCTCACGACTAATATTCATCAATATGGACGCAACAATCGTACTACCACTACGAGACACTCCCGGAATAATCGACAAACCCTGAACAATACCAAGAATGAACGACTTACGAAGAGTCAAATCACCCGTGGACACTTTCATATCAGACACAAACAAAAGAAAAGATGTCACAAGAAGCATGAAACCCACCAATGTCAAAGACAAAAACAACGCCTCCAAGTAGGTCGCCATAAGCAAACCAACAATACCTGTCGGTATGTTCGCAATGATTATACCCCACATCATTACCTTATTCTGATGGTAAACAGAGCGAAATCGTGGCACAAACATGCCAACAAATGACAAAAATAACACAAATATACGTCGATGGTAGTAAACCAAAACGCTCATCAACGTACCGGTATGAAGCAGGATAACCAACGTAACACCAATATCGCTACTAACTCCCAACAGATGGCTGAATATCACCAGATGACCACTACTACTAATGGGCAAAAACTCCGTAACACCCTGAACCAACCCCAGTATGGCAACTTTTACATACTCCAACAACATGGCGTCCCCCTAATCATAGCAAAAAACACTGCCACAGCAAAAAAACACTGCCACAGCAAAACAAATCATACACCCTTACAACCTATTAAGCAAATGCAAATACAACACCCGCTAGCAATCTTTTGCAATAGTAGTCGCAATATGGTAAAAAAACTTTGGCAGAATAGTTGCATATTTGCTAAAATGTATTTATGGCGTAAATATGTGCGTAAAACGCACGCTGGAACACACGCTGGAACACACGCTGGAACGAACGCTGGAACACACGCTGGCACGAACGCTGGAACGAACGCTGGAACGCACGCTGGAACGCACGCTGGAACGCACCACAAACAAACAGGACTAAGTGAAACCTATGAGCATTGCAGAGTTTGCGTCCGAGCTTATCGGCAACTACCACTGGACATACAGCCACTTCGCACCCCTCATGTTCGCCGCAACAGCCTTCGACTCCATACCGAGCACCGCCACCATACTACAACTCCTACTAAGCCTGAGCGTTGCAACCCTACTATGGGATACTACAACACAGGTGCTATTCGGTTATAGTTTTGCCCGTGGTAACGATATTTTCTCCGTAAAACGCTCCAGCAAGATGGGGCGACGTTCCCCTAGGGTCAAGCATACCACTGAGGAGGATAGGGCTTCGTTGCGTGCGTCTTACAGTATTCCTGAGCGTCGCAAGGGCAGTATTTTCATAACCCACCTCCAAGTTGTTATGCTAGTAACAGCCCTTCAGTTTGCCGGTGCAGGGATTATTTTCGGGCTCACCCTCCTCATCACCACCCCCTACAACCCCCTCTACTCACTCGACCTACTCGCCTCCACAAAATTCATATCCCACATTATTTTAGGGTTTACGGGTGTTATTTTGCTCCTTGAGGGCTACTTTAAGTTAAAGAGTACCCTTGCAAATAGCAACTCTGCACCCCTCAAGGATGAGTTCCGCATGAGTGGCAACTCCGGTATCAAGATGGTTATGATCGGATTGGCACTCCTTGCAAACCCCGTTGTTTTGGTTGTGCTTATTGTGTCATACGGTGTGCAAAATGCTCAGTTCGGAATAATTTTTATTTCATCCATGTTTGTTATTGCTGTGGTTGTCCGCTTTATCGCCATGGCTGCGGGATACGGTGCATACCGCCGTGCCACTTGCTACGGGAAGACTGATTCCGGTGCTGTCAACAACACCGACGCAAAACTTGATATTACCATCTCCCCCTACGAAAATGAAGATTGCAGACGTTTTTACATAACAAAAATAATTATTGGCAGTGGCATTGTTGTTGCAGTGGGGGTGTCTTACCTCCTCTACTAATCCTTGGTGCTACAGGCGTGCTACAACAGCGACAGTCAAACCTCAAACCTCAAACGTCGAAGCCACAGGGAGCAAACATGATCGCAATACAAACATACTGTACATTAATCGGACTAAACAGCACTGTTTCGCAAATGCTGGAAGTCATGACACAAAACATTCGCGATATTATTTTAGAGGATGTTCAAGAGATTTTTATTAACGAAGGGGGCGGACTAGGTCGCACTTCCAAGCACCACTACAGCGAACCGTTCGCCTTTACCGAAAACTGCATTATTCATTTAAAAGGGGTTAAACTACTGCACCGTATCCCACATGATACCCTGCAGGTGGAATACTCACCCCTCATGCAAACATACGCCAAAAAGGAGATTGTCTCCACCGAGTTTGCCTTCAACGGCTACGTTCTGGGGGAACGCCATACCAAAGGGATGATGCAACTCAAAATACACCTTCGAAATGGCACAAAACTCGAAATGCTCGGGTCGGGGTCAAACTTCAAGCCACTAATCGAAATATACCACAGACACATACAACAAGAGATGAACACGTTCAAGGGGATGCGGAATGTATGGAGTAATAAACAATTATAATCCAAAAAAAGACTACGGCACAATCTTCGTAAGAGATTTCCAATCCGATATATTTTTCTACATATCCGAATGGCAAAACCGAAGCCAACCAGAACTCGGACAACTCGTCGAATTCGACATAATGGAAACAGAACTCGGTGCAGTAGCTGTCTCCATTGTGGTTGTTGACCCCAACAAACCACCAAAACAACGTACACTCTGTCCCAAATGCACCAAATCCGTTATCCCAAACCTGTACAACAACAAAAAAGGGGCACCCGAATACCTTGCCTGCCCATTCTGCCAATCAACATTGCAAGTTTTTGGCAAAAAAAGTCTGAAAAAAGATATTGTGTGGATACTCGGTGTTGTCGCACTCGGTGTCGCAATACTCATCTTCACTATTATGAAAATCTACCGATTTATTTAACAAAACACGACAACAAGCAGATATCAGTAATCATCATCGGACAAACCGTAGTACATAAACGGAGACTCATAACCGTAAGCAAGGGTGTACTGCAACGCAAAATCATACATCTGTGCAGATACATCAAACAGATGAGCGTAACGTAGTAGTGTGTAAATAAATATGGCAACCTGAGGAACCGACCCACCGGAAAAATCACCAGTAAAGCACAGCCCCCCACTACTACCCCCATCTAGGTAAAGACTACCATTATGAAAATGACGACGCTCCGCCATGGCAAACGCATTGCGACCAGTATCTAGGAATCGCCTCTCACCCGTAACCTCAAACATCTTCATACATGCCATCACATACGATGCCACACCGCCAAGGGTTTGCACACCGTGAATAGCAAGACCTAAGGGTAACTCAGCATCGCCAGCATCGCCAGCATCGCCAGCACCACCAGCACCAGCGTATGCGTAGCCCAGCATACTCGCAACACCGCCAGACACAAAAATACCCTCACACTTACCCATTACCGAAAGGGCGATGGTGAAGTAGTACTCATCCCCCGATGCCTCGAATAGGTCCAGCAATGCAACCACAAAGATGAAGTTATGTTGTGCCACAATGCGACTATCAACGCCAAAGGGTAGAAGGTTTTGTGCAACCTTATCTAAAAGACTGTCCACAGATCGGATATCGTTATAATCAGAGCCAGACTTTAGATGTGGCAAGCCAGTACCCATCTGAATCACGTTGCCTAAGGACTCGATCTCACCTGCTGATAAATCCTTGAGCCACTTTTTATTTGGCAAGTATAGATCGGGATCAGGGACGATACCGTTCGCAACACCCCTGTCGGTGAGCAGTGTGTCGATAATAAAGTCGGCAGTATGTTTTGCAATATACAAGAAAAAAGGGTTGTCAGACTTAATGTACAGGCGTGAGTAGAAGCTGACCATCCACGCATTATTTTCCAACGATTTTTCTAGGGTTGGAGCAAAATACTGCGGTACGTGTGTATTAGTTTCAGCCGACTCCGTCTCCAGTGTAATCGGTATGGACGTTGCGTTTGAGAAGAATCCGCCACGGAAAATATCCCTCATGGTCGTGGTTGCCATCCCCACGGCAAGGGTGTCTAGTGCGAGCTTGGTGTTGGCATCAGTATCGTACATTGCTAGACCACGAAACAACGCCCCCACACTAGCCGAACCACTAGCCGAACCACTAGCCGAACCACCAAGAGAGCCACCAATCGACTCCACCATACTGTTACGCACCATGCTGAGCAAGTCCCCCACCGGTCTGCTAGAGCTACCCTCCACCTTGGACGCCTTGCGATAAACGGCAAAAAACAACTCTGCAACACGCACAAACTTGTCACCGCCAGCTTGGTACTCCGACAACACCCATTTGGCACGCTGAATAAGGGTTTCAGGCACAACCCTGTGTTCCCCTAGGTGGTCACAGAATGGCAGTGCATAAAACAAGCCATCTTTCGACGAATAAAAAATAAATACAGGGATATGCCTGTAAACAGACCCATGCAAGCCAAGTGTCTGTAGGAAGAGGCTAAGCATGGGGGCGGTGTAAGGGTGCTCATCCCTGTCCATGAGACGCAACGCAAACCCGCACTCCTGTGTTAGGGTGTTGTTCATTTCGGTGTCGGCTATGAGCGACAAGGCTTGTGGCGAATACTGCGACGCAAAGCTGTCAAACAGAATAATGGTGAGGGTGTTGGCAGGGTTCGTGGTTACTGAGGCGTCGCCGTCGCGGTTGTCGCGGTTGTCGAGGTGCTCGTCGAGGCGTAACACATCTGCAAGGTGGTTCTTAATCCGCAGTACACCACTGACGTCCGTTGCGTTACTTGGTTCGGTGGCGGTGTGAGTAGTGTGGTCGGTAGTGTAGCCATCAGATTTCGAGTTCAGCCAAGGGGATTGTATTGCCTGTGTCGAGGTGTTGTCTACCGACGCAACAGCATCGCCAGACGCACCAGCATCGCCAGACGCAACAGCATCGCCAAACGCACCAGCATCACCAGACGCACCAGCATCGCCAGACGCACCAGCATCGCCAGACGCACCAGCATCACCAGACGCAACAGCATCGCCAAACGCACCAGCATCACCAGACGCAACAGCATCGCCAGACGCACCAGCATCACCAGACGCAACAGCATCGCCAGACGCACCAGCATCGCCAAACGCACCAGTGGTACGGATATTAGACATGGACGCAATACCCACACCAGATGCAACCAGCAGGGTATTATGCCACAAAGCACTCCCCACAAGGTTCACGCCCATTTCCCCTTCGTCAGGGGGGTGCGAGTACCCCAGCTCATCACCCCCGAAACTATTGTCGTCGCGAATATTACCGTGTGTAAACTGTCTATCCATACTCATAACAGAAGTGGTTACCCCTTTTTGAGCATAGTATACACTAAGAAATCATTTTACGCAAAGAGGCTTTGTAGGCATCCAAGTCGTTAATCTTGATTTTGGCAACACCGTCTGCCATGGCTGCTTCAACCACAGCGGCAGAAACTTCAATCATAACACGTGAGTCTGTTGGTTTTGGAATCAGGTACTCTTTTGAAAATTCCAAGGATTTGATTCCATAGGCGTCCAAAACTTCTTGTGTTACAGGTTCTTTTGCCAGTTTTGCTAGTGCTTTGGAGGCTGCCATTTTCATCCCTTCGGTAATACTGCTAGCACGGCAGTCTAACGCACCCCTGAAGAGGTATGGGAAGCATAGTACGTTGTTGACTTGGTTGGGGTAGTCGGATCGACCGGTGGCGATGGTAACGTCAGAGCGTACAGCTTTCGCAACTTCAGGACGAATTTCGGGATTAGGGTTTGCCAGTGCGAAGATGACAGGGTTATCTGCCATGGATTTCACCATACTTTCGGTAAATGCTCCTTCGGCGGAGAGTCCGAAAAGCACGTCTGCCCCTTTGGCAGCCTCATCAAGTGTTCTGAAGTCGGTTTTCACGGCAACGGACAATTTTTGTTCGTTCATCCCTTCGGGTCGTCCTTCGTAAATCACACCTTTGGTGTCGCAAACGATGATATTTTTGACACCGTAGCTTCTGAAGAACTTCACCATTGTGATACCGCTAGCACCGGCACCGTTGATTACGACGCGAATATCTTCCAGTTTTTTGCCTGCAATATCCATGGCGTTGATGAGGGCTGCTAGTCCGATAACGGCTGTTCCGTGTTGGTCGTCGTGGAAGACGGGTATGCCCAGACGTTTTTTCAGCTCTGTTTCGATTTCGAAGCATTCGGGTGCTTTGAAGTCTTCGAGGTTTATTCCACCGAATGTTTCGCCGATTAGTTCGACTGTTCGAATAATATCTTCAGTATTGGTGGAGTCGATTTCGATGTCGATGGAGTCTATGGCAGCGTATTTTTTGAATAGAACACTTTTCCCCTCCATTACGGGTTTGCTTGCAAGGGAGCCGATACTTCCAAGTCCAAGAACAGCTGTGCCGTTGGTGATAACAGCCACAAGATTACCTTTGGACGTGTATTTGTAGGCTAAGTCGGGGTTTTTTTCAATCTCCAAGCAGGGCTCGGCAACACCGGGGGAGTAGGCAAGTGTTAGGTCCATTTGTGATTCCATGGACTTTGTAGGTTGAATGGATATTTTCCCAGGAACAGGATCCTGATGGTAACGCAGTGCATCTTCTCGTAAGCTCATAGTCAATACTCCTCCACATAAAACATAGTTTATGCGATAATAAAACTTAGTCAGGAGTATTATGGCACACGGGGCACAAAAAATCTACAACTATCGTAACTTTTTTATAACTATGTTGCTAATGATTGTGCCGTTAGGTGATTACTGCGTAACAGATGCCCGCGTCGGTTATTCGATAACGGAGTTGATGTTGAGTAGTGGTAGCATGATGGATATTACCATAAACCCGATAATACCACCAACAAACACTAGGAACAGAGGTTCGGCCATGGACACAAAAATCCCCAGAAGCTTTTGAACCTGTTTCCCATAGTATGTGCTTACACGCTCCAGCAGACCGCTCATGTTGCCCGATTGCTCACCTGTGGCTGAAGCGGCAACCAGCAACTCAGGGAAGATATTGCGACTACGTAACGCTTCCGAAAATTTTGTACCGGAAACAACTAGGTCGCGAACAACCTCAAGCTCGTTTCTGAAGTAGATATTGGATTGGTTGGCGTTGGCGTGTACCATGGCGTCGGTGAGGGGTATCCCCTCCTTCAGCTGAAACGACAAAATGTAGGTGTAGCGACTGATGTAGACGTTACGCAAAAATTTGATGTCGTACATGCGTTTGTTTAGTTTTTGGCGGAATGAGCCGTCAACGTTGCCGTAGTAGTGTCTGAACACGAAGAAGCCTGCAACAATCAGAATAATCATGACAAGGGAATATTTCTGCATAAACGATGAGAAACCTAGCATTAGTTTGGTGTAGGTTGGTAGCTCGGCGTTAAAGTTTTCGAACACCGATGTCATGTTTGGCACAACAAAGGCGATCATCCCCCACAGCACCCCAATACCCACCATGAGCACGACCACGGGGTAAACCATGGCGGATGTAACTTTGTCCAAGTTTTCACGTTTTTGTTCTTCGTAAATGGATATGTCGTGCAAGACAACATCAATGTTCCCCATTTTTTCGGAGGACTGAATCAGGGAGGTGTACATTGTTGGGAATGCGTCGCCGTGGGATTTCACTGCTTCGGAAAAGCGTATCCCTTCCGACACTTGTTCCGCCATATCCATCAGTATGTCGGCGTAGTATTTGGATTTGGTATTGCTGGAGACGATTTTCATGGAGTTGACGAGTGGTAGTCCGCTCCGTAGTAGCAGTGAGAGTTGGAAGAATATTTCGCCAACATGTTTTGTGGATTTGGCACCGAATGTTATCTCCATTTCGCGAAGGTCTTTCCATGAGAACTTTTTGCCTTCACCCCGCCCTTTGCCTTTGTTTGCAGTACGTGAGCGTTTCCCCGCCTTCACTTCGTGAATGGTATCCACAAACACACCTTTTCCAAGGAGTTCGCGTGCGGCTAGGGCTTCTGAGGCACTATCCACAGTGCCGCGTACTGTTTTGCCTTTTTTGTCAATACCTTCGTATTTGTAAGTTGCCATAGTTGTGTTGCACCTGCAAAATTAGTTTGGCGTACCTAGTCTAGGACAGTGTTTGCGATTACTTCGTCCATGGTTGTGAGTCCTATTTGCACGAGGTCGAGACCGTTGTCCAACATGGATTTGAACCCCCCTGCCACTGCAGTAGCTCGTATTTCGTGGGAGGGAGCTTTTTGTGTGATGAGGTTTCGCAAAGCGTCGGTTATCTCAAGTATTTCGAATAAAGCAACACGCCCTTTATACCCGATGTGCAAGCATTCGTTGCAACCTGTGCCTTTGTAGCAGGTATTGAAGTTAATGTTGGTGTCTTTCAGGGCACTACGCATTGCGTCGTCCACAGGTATTTCCACCTTGCAGTTTTCGCACACCCGCCGCACTAGTCGTTGTGCAACGATTAGCGACAGTGTTGTGGATATGAGGAACGGCTCGATATTCATCTCAAGGAGTCGGCTGATGGTGGCTGTTGCACTATTGGTGTGCAGTGTTGACAGCACCAAGTGCCCCGTTAGGGATGCCTGAACAGCAGCCTCCGCCGTTTCTTCGTCTCGTATCTCCCCCACAAGGATAATGTCAGGATCTTGACGTAAGAATGCTCGTAAAGCCGTTGCAAACGTGAGATCCACGGCATTGTTTACCTGAACCTGTGTAACGCCGTTAATGTGGTACTCCACTGGGTCTTCGATGGTCAGTATATTTTTGTCATCCCTGTCCATATCTAGCAAAGACGCGTACAGGGTGGTGGATTTACCGCTACCAGTAGGGCCGGTTACCAAGATGATACCATTAGTACGACGCAGGTAGGGTCGGTATTGTTCTAGAATATTTTCCTGCATGCCAACATTTTCCAAAGAGACAAGCCCCGATGAACGCTCCAAGATACGCAACACAGCCTTCTCGCCATCCACTGACGGCACAATAGATACGCGAATATCGATGGTACGGTTCCCAACTTTGAGGTTAATGCGTCCATCCTGCGAGCGACGGCTTTCGGCAACATCCAAGGATGCGATAACCTTGATACGTGCCAACATGGAGTCGTGCACACTTCGTGGGTATGTTTTAAGTACTTGCAGTTTGCCATCGATACGGATACGCACAATGGTCGACACCTCTGTGCCTTCAATGTGCACGTCACTGGCACCATTTTTGACAGCGTTGATAATAATTTGGTTGATTAGTCGAATAATGGGTGCTTCATCGTAGGATGCAAGTAGGATATCGTTGGAGTCGGAGCTAGCAAGATCTTCGTCGGATTCTTCAATATCTTCAACGGCACCCTCCATCTCTTCGAGTCGCGTGAGAATGTCCTCTTTTTCAACCAGTTTGTAGTTTATTTTGCTAGTATCCAAGTCCATACTGCTACTGAGGTTCATCACCATGTAGTAAGCTTTTTCGTACCCCTCTTCCCCACAGTAAAGCATGGTAATATTGTCGCCGTCGGAGGTGGGGATAAAGTCGCTTTTGTCAGGTATCTGCCTGTAGTAGTCGTAGACTTTCGAAATCAATGACATGGTTTTTGAGCC
The DNA here is from genome assembly GCA_947313855.1 of uncultured Deferribacteraceae bacterium. Taxonomy (GTDB): domain Bacteria; phylum Chrysiogenota; class Deferribacteres; order CAMZNJ01; family CAMZNJ01; genus CAMZNJ01. Next base: position 21,694 of record CAMZNS010000019.1, on the reverse strand, counting down.
CTTTGGTATTTAGTAGCGTATTTTGAGTTATCAGCGTTATGCATCCTAGCCTAATCTGTAAGCTATGGTTTGTGATTATTGCGTCGTCTAGCTTTCGCCTACAATGTCGGGCAAGCTGTAGGATTCGCGTATCTCTTGCAGATTGAAGGGCATATTCCCTACCCCATCAAGTCCGCCTCGCTCCACAGATTTAGCTCGATCCATGCCGTAAACTTTCTTGTAAACGTAGTCGGTGAAGTCTAGGGAGGCACTTGTTTTGTTGTCAACAATGTCAATCATGTCGTCAGGGTTGTTGACGATTCTTGCCGACAGGAACACCATCATGTTGAGCTTAGAGCTATCACGACGTTCAGCACCGAATAGTTTGCCTACAACGGGTATGCTCCGCATGAATGGGATACCGGCGTTGGATGTGGAGTTACGATTCTGCATCAGTCCACTAATTAGCATGATGGAGTCGTCTTGCAATTTGACTGTAGTTTTTGTGCGTCGAGTGAGTGTTACGGGGGTAGTGAGGGAGGCTGAGCTACTGGACACTTCGTCAACGGTTTGCTCCAACGCTAGTATTATGGAGTCATCCCCCGAGATATGCGGCGTTACTTTCAGGGATACCCCAACATTTCGGTAATCGATACTTGGTTGAGCTACGCCGTTGGTGTCCACTGTTGTGCCTGTGGAAAACGGTCTATTCTCCCCAACAAACACTTCGGCAGGTTCGTTGTCGAGGGTGAGTATTTGTGGTTTGGATATTATTTCGAAGCCGGAATCGCCACTCACCGCCGTGAGCATGGCACTAATGGACGGGAATGATATTCCGTTAAAGCTGATTGTGTTCCCCAGCACTCCCAGCGACAACCCTGCAGGGATGGATGCCGGTGCCGCACCGTTGACAATGGCGTTTTGCAAGCCTAACAGTGAGCCCTGTTGGTTGATGTTCCCTAAAAATCCAAGGGTATTGCCAGCTGGATCGGCGGCGAAGCTTGTCCATTCCACACCGATTTGTGAGCTCTTTGTGATACTAGTTTCTAGTATGAGCATCTCCATGTAGATCTGTTTGCGTGGGATATCAAGTTTGCTGATAACGTCTTCTATTCGGGAGTAGAATTCTGATGAGCCGACGGCGATGATGGAGTTTGTTGTGGAGTCGAACGATACTTTGTTTGGAACTTCACCCGGTTTCGCCTTTTGAGCCCCAACAATGGTGTTTACAATTTTGTGCATTTCGGATGCTTTGGAGTTTTGTAGTTTGAAGACGCGGGATGTAAACCCTGCTGAGCCCCCTTCGATGGTGGTGTTTATCTGTTCCATGAAGTAGTCTATGCGATCGAAATCGGCATTTGTACCGGCAACTATGAGTGTGTTTGTTTCGTCGCTCGCTAAGAATAGGGGCACACCACCCTGTAGCCCCTTCTTGTTGAGTTCGTTGAAGAAGCTACGCAGTGTGTTTGCGAGTTTGGTTGCAGATGTTTTTTCGACGTCTATGGATCGAAGTTTGTATCTTTTTGATACCGAGTCGATTTGGCGAATAATATCCATCATTTTGTTCAGCGTTGACTGATCTTCGCGTATTAAGAGGGAGTTGGTGGCGTCGATGGATGTGATGAATCCGAAGTTCGATCTAAAATTGCGAAGGTAGCTAGCGAGCTGACTTGATGAGTAGTTGTTGACCTGAATAACGGCTGTGGTGAGGTAGCTAAGGTCTTCCCTGTTGGCGGCCACCATTCGAGAGTTGACGACGGGGTCATCTATCTCTTTTAGTTTGGAGGTTTTGCTAATGAGTACGTAGTTGCCACGATTGATTGTTGCGAGCCCATTTGCGGCCAGAGTACTTTGGTATATTTCGATAATATCTTCGCGAGACATGCGTCCACGTGATTTGATTGTTACGGTGGCAGTTAGGTCGGCAGGGTTGTAGACATAGTTTACGTCGGTAACATCCTGCACAAAAAGGGTAAACTCTTGCAGGGTAATATTTTCCAGATTAACCGCATACAGCCCATCGAAAACCACCTTGGGGGGGGTGGACATGTTTGTGTTGTCGGGATTGTCCCCCTCTTCGGCAAGTGCCAGTCCAGACCATGACAGTAGCGGTGACAGTAACAATGCCAACAGCAGTGCCATTAGTCCCACTTTCAGCCGATTATGTGTGGTGAAGTTACTGCTCGTAGTCGTCGTATTGGAAAAATTAAACATCATAATAAACCCTTTTTTTATAAACCAATAGTCCTGTGTTTCTTTAAATCTTAGCTTTTTAATATTTTAAACTAACTTATCGTCAACATGTTGTAGTGTTGCTGTTCGTCTAGGTATCTCTGAGGCTTGCGTTAACCAGCAGTGTTTTTCGTTGCGTGTAGTTCGTGGTGCGATTATCCTAACCCACCACACTTACGTATATTGTTTGCCTCGTCCCGCCCCGTATTACTTCAACGGTCAGGGAGTCGATACTGTCGGCATCCCCCACAAGTCCGTAAAGTGCTGTTGGGTTGTTGGTGGAGGCACCGTTAATGCGTACGATGACGTCCCCTTTCTGTATCCCTATGGCTTTGAGAGGTGAGTCGGAGGAGAACCCAAGTATACTGTAGCCGAGGAACTCGTCGTTGTTGTACTTCGGTGCAATCCTTGTTGTTGTGAATATCTTGTTCACGTCTGAGAGTTGTTGATCGACGTAGTTCCTGCTAATCTCAACATTGATGCCCCCCGCTGTGGGAGATATTTTGGCACCAGAGGATGGCACAGAGCTCCCCCCTATAACCTTGGATACGGTATCGGCAGAATAGGTATTGAGCACACGGGAGTTCGGTGATGATCCTGCCCCCTCCCTAGAGTCGACTAGTTGCAGGGTTTCGTCACCGTCGCCACAGTCTAGTGTGATACTCGATGGTGTTGCCTCTTTTAGGGCACATGGGTTTGAGGCGTCCTTAGGGTTAGGGTTGGACGTAACCAGAAACACTCCCCCGTCACCTTTGATGAACGCAAATGAGCCTGCAGGGTTGTAGATTAAGCCTACCAGCGAGTAGTCCGATTTGGCAATCGGGGTGTCTTCCAGTGGTGCGTCAACGGGCACGCCAATCTCTACGTTAAAGATGTTGTCGTCTAAGATACCTTGAATATCGGCGTTTAAACTTGCTTGTAATATTGCGGGGGTCTCGCCTACCTTTGGTGCGGTGTATGTAAAGGTGTAGTTTTCGAGTTCGGAGGTGGCAATCACAGTGGTGATTAAGTAGGCGAAGGACAAACCTATGGCAAAAGGCACAACGAATGCATTGGTGAAACTAAACCCTCGGCTAATGTAGTTTGCTTTGTACCCTTTCGACATAATAAATACACCCTTATTGTTTCAAATATACCTTCAGCATAAACACGTGTACTAATATATGTAAGCGTTAATATTGTAACTCATATGCACAATAATACACAACATAATAATACGATACCTCTCGTAAACCATGCCAAAAATTATGCCGGGCACGAGAATACTAATAGCAGCTAACGGTGGCTGTGTTAGAAGGTGCATTGCGGCAAACATTACTGCAGTGAGCATGTTTGCGTAGCTAATATAACCGCCACTAAGTGGCAAAACACCACGCACACGCCTTCTAAGCCACTCTAGCAATACCCCGCGGAAAGCTATCTCTTCCCACACGGGAGATACTAGCAATAAATAAGCCATACTGCTCGAAAAATGCAATTCTAACTGCTGATTGTGAAATGTTTTATAGTAGAGAACTCGCCCCAAACCATAAACTAAACCCGCAAGCATGGCAAAAATAAATATTCTATGGGAGGGGATAAACCCTTCATAACCCTTGCGAACAAGCCTAAAAACTGGCATAACAATACCGTGCCCAAAGAAATAGCTACCAAAACAAGGTAACACACTAGACCATACTAAGGAAGCATACTAACACATTTTTAAGAAAAATCAAACCAAACAGCACCGTACGGTATCCAATATACTAGATAGGGAACAAACAATAAACAAAAACTTACAACCACAACAACACAAAAATACCAACAACACAGACTAAAAATATGACCACATTAAATTAATTGCCATACATGGCAAAAGTGTGGTAGTATGTCTATCGAATGACTAAACCAAAATTGCGAAGCTGAACGCAACAGAAGGAGCATACGCTATGAACCGCAACACAAAACCTGTACGGCAAAAAAATACGAAACACAACCAAAAAGGTTTCTCCCTTATCGAAATCATGGTTGTACTGGTTATCATCGGAATACTTGCCACCGTCTTCATACCAAACATACTGAACAGACCCGACCAGGCTAGAGCCGAAAAAGCCGGCACCGATATCTCCGCAATCAAAACTGCCCTACAACTCTACAGACTCGATAACGGAATGTACCCCTCCACCGAACAAGGACTTTCAGCACTTGTCAAAGAATCCGAAATCGACCCCATCCCAACAAACTACCAACCCGGCGGATACCTCGGCTTCGACAATGTTCCCAAAGATCCTTGGGGACGCGACTACATCTACACTTCACCCGGTGCAAATGGTGAAAACTTTGTCATCATCTCATACGGTGCCGACGGAGTTGAGGGTGGCACTGGCGTTGAAGCAGACATATCCAGCAACCCCAAAAAGAAAGGGGATAATTAACATCCTAAAGTGATTTCCCCAAACTGAATTACTTTACGGGGCAGGTTGATGGTGCACGTCAACAGCCAACCTGCCCTTTTATGTGCCCCTGCATACCTTTTACCACTTTCACCCTGACTACTTTCGTGTGGTAGATAATAGTGGGAGTGTTGGTGCCCCTGAATCTCTTTTACCACTTTCACCCTGACTACTTTCGTGTGGTAGATAATAGTGGAAGTGTTGGTGCCCCTGAATCTCTTTTACCACTTTCACCCTGACATAATTAATTTACTATTTTACTAGTTTTACTAATCTACTCAAACAACAGCGTGCACAGGCACAGTCGATTAACTCATATCCACAACAAATACATGCCACACAACAATTAAACACAAGGTTGGTCTTAGTGAGCAAAGGTTTTTCATTAATCGAAATATTGGTTCTCCTTGTAATCATCGGTATTGTTACCGTGGGCATTACCCCCCGTATTATCGAGCGTAAACTTGGCGTCAGCCCTGTCATCAAATTCTACACCGAAATCGTGGACGAACACCTACAGCTAGCCTCCGATCTCGGTCGTCCCGTGTTTTTCAAAGGTTTTTTGGGTTCGGGGAATATCCTTAAGATGGACGGGAAACGCGTAACATTGCCCGGCTCCATTACCGTGCAGGATGCTTCTGTTGGCGGTGTTGACGAACCGGGTTTGGAGTACAATATTTTTGTTTACCCCAGCGGTATGGTGGATTATTTCGAGCTACACCTCTCCGACGGCACCGTTGTTGAGTCCATCCCCTTGCTGACAACAATTCGTTTTCAGAGCGAGGGTGGTGGCTACACCGGCATACGCCCTGCTTACCGATAAGGTTGCGAATGCTGTTGTGTCAACAAGCTGTTAAAAGCCAAGGGTATGAAGACCGTTGCGAATGCTGTTGCTGTTATCGCACAAAAACTATTCGAGGTTCTTGGGTATGAACAATAAAGGGTTTACGCTGATAGAGGTTTTGGTTTCATTGACCATCGTTGGCATCGTTGGTTCGGCGATTTTTGTAGTTTTGAGCCAGTCCATTTATACGTTGGATGTTATGAAGAACCGTTTGGCTGTGCTTCAGTACGGTTATGAGCGTGTTTCGTTGGAGCTTGCTAATCCCAAGGTTGCCTTTATTAGCCAGATTGAGTTGGAGGATGGTAGTTTAGTCACCTTCGAGTCCAACCTTAATGGCACTATCCTTCCGACCCTGTTTGTTACGCAAATAACCACTAAGAGCGATAGTGCTCGCTCACAGTTTTATTACTACACTTACGAGAAGTAGCCCGCCTTGAAAAGGAGTGTTCATGTTTTCAGCGTTGCGACAGAGAAGTCATCACATCACCACCAAGTCACACCCTTCCAGAGCTTTTGGTCGTGGTTTCACCCTCATCGAGATGCTTGTTGCCTTGGCAATATCCAGTATGATATTGCTGACTCTTTACAGTGTTCTCAACCAAACTATCGTTTCCAAAAGGGTTGTGGATGCCGCTTCCGCCGAGATTTTGAAGCAGGTTCGCCTCACAGAGATAATCAACACCGATTTCCGCCAAGGTTACAGGAATAGTTTTAAGATTGAGAACATTACCATTGAGAATAATCAGGAGGTTTCTGCGTTCACGTTTACAACACAGAACTCACTATTTTTCAACAACGCTTTGAGGGTTTCAGTTTCGTACTACCTTCACCCTTCGGGTTGGTTTGTGCGTGTTGAGGAGGAGTCTCAGATGCACTATTACAATGCGTTCCCCCTCCTGCCCGACATACAGTCTGTTGTTCCCCGTAGCTACGACCTTGCCAACAGCACGTATACCGAAGCGTTCAACGATAAGTCTGATCTGTTCAATTTCGTGATTACAATGACAGACAACAGCAGTTTTAATGTTACCGTACCGTCGGTAATGCTCAACAGGTAGGATTGGTTAATAAAGTATGATTCGTTATTTACGCCGCCATATTCGATTTAGTTCACAGCACGCACCGCACCAGCACGCACCGTGGCGAAGCCAGCGTGGTACAGTCTTGCTGTCTGTGCTGATTATCCTTGCCATCGCCATGACCATCGTTGTTGCCATGGCCGCCTCCAGCTCCCAAGTATTCAAGTCTGTTAGCACCCTTCAGCACCAGTATCAGTCGTCCATCTACTCTCGCACCATTATCAACGCCCTATCAGCCGCCTTCCAGCTAGACACCAACAATCACGATTCCGCCGACGACATATGGACATCCCTCCCCCCCCTTCCAGCCGAAGACAACTCCATCATCTCCGCCACCATCCTACCCCTCAACTCACGCATTAGCCTCAACGACATCTTCTCCACCGATCCCCTCCTAAAACAACGAGTACGCAACAGTATCGAACAACTTGTCGCCGACATGGAGGGTAACGTCAACTTCATCGACGAACTCTACCTGTGGGGGGAGGGGAAAGATACAGACAAACCCCTCTACACCAATCAGAAAACATACTCCAACACTGGCAAGCCGTTCACTACCCTCGCTGAGATACGCCTACTCCCATCCATCACCCCCGAACTCTACGACAAAATTAGCGAAAACTTCAACGTCGGCACCAAAGGGAGCCAACTCAACATCAACTTCGCCTCCCAATACACCATGGAACTCCTACTCCCCGAACTATCCATCTACATCGAACAATGGATAGAATACCGCAACGAAAACGGTGGCATCCCGAATATTTCTCAACTCCAAGAGGTTGCAAATATTCCCACAGACCTATATTCACAAAATATTCGGTTTTTATCTGTAAAATCTAATAACTTTTATGTTAAACTAAGTATCAGCCGAAGTGGCGTCAACGAAAACTTCCACATGCTCGTTCGACGCGACTTAAGTAGCGGATCCATATCACTGCAAAGATATATTGAGGGGAACAATGAGCACTACTTCTAGAGTAATACTAATCGAAAACAACAAACTCTACCACTACCCCAACGGTCATAAAATAGAGCTAACCGAATACAACAACCTTAGCGACAAAATTACCATCATCATCGATGACAACTACTTCTTCTACTTCACAATAGACGCTAAACCCATCAAAACTAAAAAAATGAACATGATTGTCAAAAACTACATGCGTACTGTGTTCCTATCCCAAGACACCGTATTCACCGTGTTCTCCGGAAACGACAAAATAGTCGTACTCACTCTCAGCGAAAAACTAGTCGACCTCATCCAACTAAACCCAACCCTATTCTCCAAAGCAACACGTATCACAACACCACTAATCGAAACCATGCAACGCGATAGCAAAGACTTCCTGTACGACTCAGGCAAACACTCATACAAAGTTGCAAACGGCATCATACGAGTAGCACCAATACCAACAGACAAAACAGCAATCAACAAAGACGGCTTCCTCGATATGGTCGCAGAACTCGAACAGTACCTCTTCATGGGCAACATCAACCTACCCGGAGTCGTAAGAATACAAAAAGCATCCTCACACCTAGCATCAATAGCCTACGGTGCACTATTCATCTACATGATATTCGTAGGGGCAAACATCATCAACCTCAATGCCGAAAAAAAACCCCTAATCATACTAAACGAAAAACAACAAGAAATATTCGTCGAAGCCAACGTGGACGGACTACCCAATCCCCTAGACGCACTCATCAGTGCTAGCAAAAACCCCTCAACAATCAGCAAACAAGGGATAGGAGACCCGCTAGCAATACTCAGCAACCTCAGCTCAAAGGAAACAAACACCACCGTTATTAGCCTCGCTGTCACAACAAGCTTCGTACGCGTCGAAGCAAACACCGACAGCCTCGACAGTATCGATACCTACAGCAAAGAGATCGAAAAACGCGTCGGCAAAACAGTATCCATCGTCAACGTGGGGAACTTCAAAGACAATAACGTCAAATTCTCCATACGATTCGAAAAATAAACGGCACACAGAAATAACAAAAGGTAAAGCATGAACAACATTATAACAGCACCAATAAAACTGATTACCGCAATAGTACCCACCACCATCCAACTATTAAGCAAAACAGTTGGAATGATAAAAGCAATGCCAACCACCATTCGACAAATCAAAGCCCTACCTTGGCGTTCCATGGCAAAATCCGTATCCAACAAACACACTCTCGCACTGTTTTACCGCAACAACAAAACCTACATCCTCAGTACCACCCTCATTGTTGTCAGCGTATTCTTCGTCATATCGTGGACAAACAGCTACTTCAACAACAAATCAGCAAAAATCGACGCCGACATCGCCCTTGCCGAAAAAACCCTCATCTCAAGTATGACACTACTCGAAAAATCCAAAAATATTGAACGAACACAAAACTTGCTCCAAGACGGACTCATAACTTACATGCAAGACCTGTCCCAAAAGGTAGACCTGAACTCCGACCAGATAAAAATCACGCCTCGAGCAGGAACAAACTCAACCGAACAACTCAACACTAGACTCGACGGACTAACACTCTACCAACTCACCGAAATACTGAAAAACATAAACTCATACGACAACTTAGCCGTAGTGTCAATCAATATCAAACCGCAATTCAACGACGACCAAAAACTACTCGTTACAATTAGTCTTGCAAAAGAAATAACCCGATAACAAATCACCACATACTTCCAAAGAGGCACCAATGCTAGAGCAGATAAAAAATAAACTCAAAAACATGGACATCAATAAAATCATCAGCAACATCAGGCACACAAACCCCAAAAAAGTGCTGAAATCATCCGTGCTAGCCATCGTACCTCGCAAAAAACACCTACTGAGAACAACACTAATCTCCCTGTCAGGACTCGCTATCGGACTCGTTGTACTCTTCCCATACGAAATAGTCGTCGGCAAAATAATACAATCAACAGCAGCCCAAAACAATATCAACATACACTACGACGAACTCAAAGTATCCATACGCAAACTAACAATGAACAACGTTACCGTCGGCACAATTAACGCCAAACCATACAAAATCAACAGCATCGTTACGAAATACTCACCCCTATCCGCAATCACAAAAAGTGCCCGAGTAACCATCACACACGGCAATACCAAAATAAATGCAAAGGTTAGCCCAAAATCCGTTAACGCAAAAGGACTCGTCGACCTTACTGACGTCGCAAACATTATGCCCGGATCGCCAATAGGGGACGACGCCACAGGCAACATGTCCTTCGCCCTGACCTACAGTACAACATCTGGGGACGGCAAAATCAGGGTGCGATCCGATGCCCTTGCCTTCACCGCCAATAGCTTCCCCCTCAAACTGAAAAATGTCAAGCTCGACTCAACAATAACAGGGAACAACGCCGATATCAGCCTCACAACTCAGGATACATTCAACATCAACATGAACGGGAACGTAAACCTCAACCCACAAAATATAGGTAGCTCCATGCTCAACTTGCGTGGTAGCGTCCTGTTCTTTGGTCAGAAGCAAACATTCACCTTGGGGGGAACGGTGAACAACCCTGCCCCCAACTTAGGGGGGTAACACAGGACGGCCGACGTTGATGGCGTTGCTGGCGTTGATGGCGTTGCTGGCGTTGATGACGTTGCTGGCGTTGATGGCGTTGCTGGCGTTGATGATGCTGCTGGCGTTGATGATGCTGCTGGCGTTGATGATGCTGCCGACGTTGATGGCGTTGCTGGCGTTGATGATGCTGCTGGCGTTGATGACGTTGCTGGCGTTGCTGGCGTTGCTGGCGTTGCTGGCGTTGCTGGCGTTGCCGACGTTGCTGGCGTTGATGATGCTGCCGACGTTGATGATGCTGCTGGCGTTGATGATGCTGCTGGCGTTGATGACGTTGCTGGCGTTGCTGGCGTTGCTGGCGTTGCTGGCGTTGCTGGCGTTGCCGAACTCAGGCAACGCTACGCCTTAATGTTGCCGTTACCTGTGTATCCGATCCCATCCTTGTCCATCAGCTCCACTACCCGCTCGAGTGAAAGTGCGATGGATGATTGTTCCAATTCGCTCAGTTCGATTAGTGCCTGTGAGAGGGTTTCTTGTAGCGGTGATGGTGCTGAGTCCGCAAATTCCACCCCCTTAGGTGTAATGGTAATGTAAACTTGCCGTCTATCCGACGTACTACGATCACGTCTTACCAACCCTTTTCGTTCCAACCTATCCACAATCCCTACCAGTGTGCTTGGGCTAAGGTGTACGTCTTTCGCTATGTTTGCGATGGTTGTTGAGTAGCTGTTGACGATGCTGAGTAGGGTTACGAGTTGTGGTGCTGTTATGTCGTACTTTTGTGCTAGTTGCCTTGAGTGAATGTCCACCGATCTTGTAATCTGCCTCAGCGACCTCATTATTCTCAGGTCATACCGTTCTAGAGGTGCGGCGTTCGTTTCGTCCAGAGGTATTTCGCCTACAAATATATTTTCAGCGGCAATCTTAGTCTCTTCCAGGGCGAAGTCTTGTTGTCCGCCGTTAGCTATTGTTTGTTTGTCGTGTTTGTCGTGTATGTCGCTCCCTGTATCGGGAAGTTTTATTGGCATATTGTGTTGTCCACCTTAGTTTGTGTAGTTCAGTAGACTTTGCTCCGTGTTAGGTTGGTGCAATCGTTGTTTGCGGGCTTTGTGGTATGTTTCTGTGTTGGTTATTTGTTGTTATCGTTTTACAGAGATAGGAGTGTATGGTAAGCCGTTCTGTCCACTTTACATTTTATTATATCACATAACACCATGACAGTACAAACCATTTTTGAGAAAATCATTTTTGAGAAAATCATTTTTGAAAAAATCATTCGTGTTGAAATAAATTGTGTTGAAATATTGTTATTTTAGTGTTAGTGTCTAGTTAATCAAATTAGAAGCTGAAGAAGTAGTACGTAAAATAGCTTATGAAATGAGGATTTACTATGGTTGCTATAAGTTTTATAGGGTTTATGCTGATGTTTATCGCCATCGGCCTGCTCTCACGAATACAAAGAAAAGGTACTGCCTCCGATTATCTCTTGGCTAGCCAATCCGTTAAGCCTTGGCTTGTTGCCCTGTCTGCTGTTGCCACAAACAACAGTGGTTATATGTTTGTTGGTATGATAGGTTACACCTACGTTGCTGGCTTGTCGTCCATGTGGCTGATGATCGGCTGGATTTTTGGTGACTTCGTTGCATCATTATTTATACACAGACGCATCCGCGATGTTAGTGAGAAGCGTGAAGTGTTGAGTTTTTCGGGGACACTTTCCAACTGGCACGGTGAGTCAAACAACCGTCTCCGCTTTATTAGTGGACTAATCACCATCGCCTTTTTGGGCACATATGCTGCTGCTCAGCTTAAGGCTGGTAGTAAGGCGTTGTACATTTTGTTCGGCTGGGACTACTCCATCGGAGCCATTATTGGCGTTGTGATAGTTCTTCTCTACTGCTTTGCTGGTGGTATCCGTGCGTCTATCTGGACAAATACCGCTCAGTCTTTCGTCATGTTCTTTGCCATGGGCTTGCTTCTGATTACTTCCGTATCATCGGTTGGTGGTTGGGGTTCATTCATTACCCAACTAGAAGCTATCTCCCCCACATATTTGTCAGTATTCCCCACCGATCTTCAATTTGGTGCCACAGGCATTACCCTATTCATCATCGGTTGGATATTCGCTGGTTTTGGAGTTGTTGGTCAGCCCCACATTATGTTGAGTTTCATGACCATGGATAAGGCTAGCGATATCAATCGTGTCCGTTTGTATTACTATTCTTGGTATGTTTCATTTTCGGCAATGGCTATCATGTCTGGTCTTGCGGCTCGTCTACTTATTCCTGAGATGAACTCGTTCGATCCGGAGCTTGCCTTGCCAACACTAGCGTACAGTCTATTGCCGGAGATACTTGTTGGTTTGGTTCTTGCTGGTATGTTTGCTTCCACCATGTCCACCGCCGACTCTCAAATACTGGCATGTACCGCATCGGCAACTCGCGATCTTACTGGCGGACGCACTGTGAGCGTTCGCGTTACTAAGTTTGCCACCATCGGTGTCGCCATGATTGCGTTGAGTATTGCACTTCTTGGCAACGATAGTGTGTTCTTCTTGGTAGTGGTTGCATGGTCTGTTTTGGGAGCATCTTTCGCCCCACTTCTGACCCTGTACACCATTGGAAAACGCACCACAGAGAACCAGGCAATTATTATTGTTTTGACCGGTTTTTCTATGATGCTGTTTTGGCAGATATCGGGATTAAACTACTTTATCCACGAAATAGCTGCCGGTATTTTGGCTGGTTTCTTGGCATACCCTATTACAAATATGTTTGTCAACAAGGAGTTGAAACCCAAGCCTTCTGAGGCACGTACTGAGGTATCCACCTAGCACCTCACTTTTGTCGCTTAGTTAAACCTCTTCCCCACTCGCATCAGCATTATGTTTTTGTGAGTGGGTTTTTTATTTATATTTTTGATGGAGTTGTTTAATTATAAATTTTTTTAGCCACCCTTGATATCTCTTCATCCCTGCATATACTATTGTTCATACTTTACCTCGTATTTGGGGTTATAAATACTAAGATGTAGGGAGAGATTTATGAAGAGAATTTCAGTTCTAAAGTCGATACTAATGACAGCTGCTTTATCGGTATCTTTTGGTGCGTTTGCCGCTGATGATCAGTTGACCAATAAGGTTCAGAACCCTGTGAGTGACCTTATTAGCTTGCCGTTTCAGTACGTTATGAATGTTGGCACCGGCGACAATGTTAATGTTGGCGACCTTATTCGCATTCAGCCAGTGATACCGTTTAAGGTAACGAGCGACTTCAACCTTATTACTCGCACGATTGTGACAATAAACGATGGCAACCTCGCCGACACAAGTTTTTCGGCATTTTTGTCTCCGAATAAGAGTTCCGGTTTCCTTTGGGGTGCAGGTGCCGTTGCTATCGCACCGACGTCGGGTTCCAATGGTATGTTTGGGGTAGGTCCAACGGTTGCAGGTCTCCTAGCATCTGACAACACTGTTATGGGTGGTCTTTTCAGCCATGTCATTGCCTTGGACGACAAGCACAGCGGTGGTGTGACCACACTTCAGCCTATTATCAGCCACACCCTTCCTAGCAAGGTGTACCTTACTTCAGCTCCCCTCATCGTAGGTGATATCACCGATTTTGATAATCTTATTTTGCCCCTTGGTGGTGGTGCGGGTAAGGTATTTTGGTTGGGCAAGCTTCCTGTGAATTTGAATGCACAGGCGTATTATAATATTCTACGTCCCAGTCATTATTCCGATCTGACGTTCCAGTTTACGATGCAGTTCTTGTTTCCCAAATAGTCACTCCCTGCAGTAGCGATTTGTGTTTCGAGTTTCATTGCCCCCACTTCTGGTCAAGTGTGGGGCATTTTTTTGTTGTTTGGTTTATATTTTCGTATCCCTCTGGATAATTGATTTTTCAGGGTTATATTTCATTTCAACATATTAAGTCTAGGGTAGAAGCCTAGATGATGCTGGTAAAATATTTTTTTTTGGAGTCAGAATTATGGCTAAGAATGGTGAAGTTGGTGATGGACATCGTAATGGTGCTGTAAAGCATCGCTCACAATTTTTCAATGAGCATACAGGCAAGTGGCAGAAGCGTGATACTGCAACGGGTCGCATTATGGACGTGAAGGCTGACGATGAGAAGTTCAAGGGTGTCCGTAAGGAGAAGAGCAGCAAGTGACTCAGAAACGTTCGGGAAACATCCTGTTTCATCGCTATTTTCGTGCATCGCAGCATAATCGTGTGGGGTCGCGTTGAGGGTGGACTTGCAAGTGCGGCCTTAGGCATTTCGGAGAAATGACAGACGCACGGGAAGCCACCGGATAAAGCGACCCCCTACAAACGTCCTAGAAACATTCCGGAAACGTTCCGGAAACATCCTGTTTCATCGCTATTTTCGTGCATCGCAGCATAATCGTGTGGGGTCGTGTTGAGGGTGGACAAACGCTCCACCCAAACGTTCCACCCAAACGCTCCACCCTACCACATACCTACTTGTTTTCACTATCCACGTGCCAGCTCAGCCAAACCTTCCCCGATGTACCGCTATCCCGCGTTGTAACTTGTCCCCTGATTCGTGTTGGACCGTCCAACTCAAACCCTGTGAGGCAAATGGCAACACCTTTGGAGTCCATTTCCGCAACATCAAAAGTCATTTTCCTGTCTTCCGTAAGCTGTATCACAGATTTGGTAAAGTATGGCGTATTTGGGGCATCAGTATCCTTAAGTCTGCCGTAAAGCAGGTCTGTTACCACCTCTTTCGTGATTTTTTCATCATCTGAGTTTTTGTCGAAACCATAAACAACAGCTATGGGCGTATTTGTGTCGCCACAAACCTTCCCTATGCGAGAAATACGCATGTTGCATGGCATATTTGTGTCCACTCCGAGGATTTCTACAGGTATGTTTAGCACCAGGTCTTCACCGCCACCCATCCGTGAGACAAGGTTATTGTTATCGATCTTTTGTATGGTAGTATTATCCTTGTCCACAGCCCTGATTGTTAGCATTCTGCGAGTATTTGGCAGGAATTGGTCTTTTATGGGTTTGAGGTTCACCGTCCAGAGTTCACTGTACTCGTTTGAGTCTTCGTAGTATAAGCGATACCCTGATGGATCGAAGCTTTCGGCGAGCACAGGTTTGCCATCCCCTTCGGCAAAGACTAGGTTGTCAGTATTGGCGAAGTTTTCGGTTACGATTTCGAGGTTAATATTTTGGTTAGGTTGTGATGTTAGGTAGAGGCTTGAGCTTTCGTCTCGGGCAACGGCTAGGGTTTTGGAGTGTGCACTACGATCACCTAGGTTGCTAGCAGCACTCATGGAGTTCTCGTTTTCCATGTTGTTCCCGCAAGATACTATAAATAACGATAGTGCTATTAGTGCGAGTATTCCTGATATTTTTGTGGGTTGTCCCCATGATTTATTTTCCATAAAATATATCCTTCCTTTAGTCGTTCGGAGGAGGTGAAAAGTTTTTTGTTTTTTGTTTTAGTTGAAAATATCAATGTTCCCTTTTACTCCGATTGCGAGTCCTAAGCCTTGTCCCGTGGGTATATTTGGGTTTTTGCCCACTCTGGATGTTTTTAAGATTTTAATATAAGGTGTCAGATACTTGTATGCAAGAACAGACACTTGAAGGTCAGTGATAAATAGGGTATGCCTGCTTGTGCTACATGTTCCGAGAGATGCTGTTGCGTCTGAGGAGCAAAACACTTCTTTTATCTGCAGACGCTCCACCGATGGACCTAGCCCAACTCTTACTTCAGGGGTGGCATTAAATATAAACTTGTAGCCGATTCCAACGCCGATACCAGAGAGTTTTGACGACAATCCGTTACCAGCAAGGCTTGTTTCAATGCCGTTGACTCTCGTACTTTCAACAGTCGACGTAAGGTAGCTTGCATAGTATTCGACTTGGTGTTTTTCGATGAAGGTTGTGGTTGCCCCTAGTTTCAGTTCTTTGAATATGTGATCGAGTTCTACCGATGATCTTAGTCCTAGGCCTTCGTAATTTTCGACTAGTTTTCCGTATTCGAGCCCTACGAAGGGTACTGTTTCGGATTTGTTTAGGACAGATTTCAGTGGTGTGGAGTTGAGTTTGAAGGGGAAACCTCTTTCTTTTGCAGCAAATGTTGTAGTCGCTAAAGCCATGCTTAGCAACGCTATTAACAAAATTTTCATGCCTCTACCCCACTTTGAGCTCAGTTTTTTCCAATCCTATCATTTCCCCTTCCTTGCGTCAACAGCATGTTGCGAGATTAATACTGATAGGTTGTTTTGGGCGAGACTGTCACAGTTGTGACTAGACTCTTGAGTTGAAGACTCTTGAGTTGAAGACTCTTGAGTTGAAGACTCTTGAGTTGAAGACTCTTGAGTTGAAGACTCTTGAGTTGAAGACTCTTGAGGGGAGTCGCCAAGATGGTTGTGATTGTGTTGATGATAATTGCGGTTATGCATGCAGTGCCTTCCCTAGTAGGGAACAATGCTACGCTAGTGGCTCATTAGTGGCTCATTAGTGGCTCTTTGCACCACGTACCACGTTCATGAAAATAAGGGGGGGGGGAAAGGAACGGAGAGAGAGGGATTCGAACCCTCGGTACGGTTTGACCCGTACACTCACTTAGCAGGCGAGCGCCTTCAGCCTGACTCGGCCATCTCTCCAACAAAAACAATTCTTACATTTATAGCAACTTTTGTCAACAACTTTCTGAGAAACATACCAAATTTTAAAAGCAAAAATATACACAAAACTGCAAACAAAAACTCACGAAACAGGCTTCCACATGCGACCGTATGACTTTTCACCACCGTCGCCACCCCAACGCCAACCAAGCTGCTTCATACCAAGCATAAACGGCTCCGAACCAGACGATATGGCACCCAAAGCAATACCATCATGAGACACACCACCGCGTGGAATCAGACCACCACGATTCTGACGCGGATTGATATGCATACTGTAACCATTACGATCACTATTGTCACCCCTAAGCGTAATACCGAAAGTCACGCCAGCATCAGCCGCCTTCGAAATATCCCAACCGTAAACCGACAAGGGGACAACCTTGCCGATGGGGAAGTTAAACTTATACGACTCCATGAAGAAGTAGTAGACCTCTGGTGCGATGGAGCGGTGCACGAGTATCTGACCCTGATGAACATGACCATCGAATGAGATGTAGATTACGTTGAGCAGAGAGATGTTTGCATAGGTGTATTCGCGACTAAACGGCAAGCCTTTGATGGCACGTGCGTAGGTCATGTTGCTGTCAACAGTGATGTTTTCCACAACAACACCGGGGGCACCGATAACATTTTTATACCAATCAAGCATTGCCGTGTCACCTTTGTACGATGATTGTGCAATTTGCAGTGGTTTTACGGGTTTGGAGGTCTGAGGTTTTTGGGAGCCACCACCAGCCAGCTCCACCCTACCGAGGTTTTGTGCGGTGGCGGTGGAGAGTGGTGCCATGGCGAACAGTAGCCACAGCAGGGCGAGTCTCGGCACAAGTCTCGGCACAAGTCTCGGCACCGATAACAGCAGGCGGTATTCGGGTCTGAGCGATACTGTACCCATTGTGCCCGATGTACTGTTGGAGCGTTTTCTGTTACGACCATGTGTGTGCATCATGATGCGTTCCCCCCCCCTCTACTGCGTGTGCGACCGTGTGACCGTACGACCGTGTGACCGTGGACCGTGTGACCGTACGACCGTGTGACCGTGGCACCGTACGACCGTGTGACCGTGGCACCGTGTGACCGTGTGACCGTGTGACCGTGGCACCGTACGACCGTGTGACCGTACGGTGCCACCTGCCCCACGTTTTATTTTGCGTATTCGGTTGCTCTCATTTCGCGTATTACGGTTACTTTGATGTGTCCGGGGTATGTGAGTTCTTCTTGTATTCGTTGTGAGATATCCTTACTGAGTAGTGAGATTCGGTTGTCGCCGATTTTGCCAGGTTCGACAATAACGCGTATTTCTCTTCCTGCCTGTATGGCGTAGCTTTTGGTTACGCCATCGAATCCTGTGGCGATTTCCTCTAGTTTTTCCATACGTTTGATGTAGGTTTCCAGAACTTCTCGTCTTGCCCCCGGTCTACTTGCGGATATGATATCAGCGGCGTGAACGAGTATTGATTCGATGCATTTGTATTCTTCTTCGTTGTGGTGTGCGAGTATTGCGTTGGAGACCTTCCAGTCTTCTTTGTATTTTTTGGCAATATCCACTCCAATTTGGGTATGTGAGCCTTCCAGTTCGTAGTCGATCGCTTTACCGATATCGTGGAGCAGTCCGCATCTTTTGGCCATTTTGGGGTCAAGTCCTAGTTCGCTTGCCATGTGTCCGGCGACCCTAGCAACTTCGACGGAGTGTGCGAGTGCATTTTGTCCGTAACTTGAGCGGAATTTTAGTCGTCCGATAAGTTGTTTGAGTTCTTTTGGGAATCCGTGTAGTCCTAGGCTAAAGATAGCATTTTCGCCTGCTTCGAGTATCTCTTTTTCGATATCCACTTTAGCTTTGCTGTAGAGTCCTTCGATTTTTGCGGGGTGAATACGTCCATCGGACATGAGTTTTTTGAGCGTAAGTTTGGCGATTTCGCGTCGAATGGGGTCGAACGATGATATGATTACCGATTCGGGTGTGTCGTCGATAATTACGTCCACTCCTGTAACCTGTTCGAACGATTTGATATTACGTCCCTCTTTCCCGATGATACGCCCTTTCATATCTTCGTTTGGTAGTGTTACCGTGGAGACCGTGATTTCTGAGGGGTATTCGCTTGCAATTCGTTGGATGGATATTGCGAGAATATTTCGTGCTTTTTGTTCAGCTTCTGAGCGTGCGTCTTCCTCTATTTCTCGCACCATTCGTACGGATTCGAGTCGTGCGTCGTCGGCAATTTCTTCGATGAGTATATTTTTTGCTTCATCTTTGGTCATCGAGCTTACACGTTCAATCTCTTCGATGTACTCCGATCTCATATTTTCGTAATTTGCCTTTTGTTCTTCTAGGGCACGTTCTTCGCGGATAATATCTTGTTCACGCGTATGGACGCCTTCGATTTTTTGTTCGAGTGCGTCTTCTTTGCTTTGTAGTTTGCGTTCGAGTAGAGCGATATCTTTTTTGCGTTCTTTTATGTCGTGTTCAAGGTCTTTTCGTCCTTTGTGCATAATATCTTTGGATTCTAGTCGTGCATCTTTTATTAGGTCTACGGCTTCTTTTCGAGCACGTTCTAGGATATCGTCAACAGTTTTGTTCAGTTCTTTGTTGGATTTGTCGACTCTCAAACGCATTATGAATGCACCAGAGAGTACTCCGATGCCCAATGCTAGTAGTGGAGTTATTAAGGTTACTACCCATGTATTCAACATTCTGAATTTATACCTCCGTAAGTTTTTTTATTAGTTAGTACGTAATCTGCAGTTATATCGTGTGGTTCCTTAATGTGCGACAGCGACTCTAGCACCTGAAAGGAGTATGCAAAGCAGACGGTGGTTCCGTAAAATCTGCATAACACCCTGTCGTAGTACCCTTTTCCCCGCCCCAGCCTGTTGCCCAATTCATCACAGGCAAGACATGGTAGCACTATGACGTCAACATCAATATGGTTAATATCAGCAGTGGGTTCCCAAGTGCCGAACTTGTTGAGACGCATCTCCTGACGGCTGGCACCATAGTAGGGTGCACATTTCAGGGTATCGCCGACAATAACAGGGGCATAAACACGTCGACCCATAGTTAGCAAGTTGCTTATCAGCCGACCTGTTGCAACCTCGCGACGATGATCTAAATATATCAAGTAGGATTCATAATCGCCAAAATGTCCGATAAAGCTTTGTCCAATGAGGAAGGATTCAGAGCGTAATATTTGAATACTAGTGCCCTGAATTCGTCGAGTCATAAAATTTCTAATAGCTTGTTTGTTCTCCATAATTCACCTTCGTAAAGGCGGTAAACGCCAAGATTTACAAACTATGGACAACTTGTGTGAAGAAAACAGCCCTGCCACAGAAGTAAGCAAGGTAGATAGAAGCATACGGCTAGGTGTGGAAAGCATAACCGCAAATCAAGATACCGTCGTAGTACCATAGTTTGTGCCGTATTTTTGGTAGGGCAGAAACTACGTTTCGCTGGTAAGCATGAGTTTGCAGAGCTAAGGAGTATCGATAAAAGTGGTGGTTGGCTTATTGCGTCCACTTACGTTTTGTCAAATACTACTTCTCGTTAATTAGGGCTGGTCTGGATATCTCCATTTTACAGCATTCTTAAAAGAGTCTTACCTTCTATTTTGATACTTTCGAGAGCTTTTTAAAGTGGTACTGCGTAGTGTCGTTGTACCACACTCATCCGATTGAATTCTTTTTATTGATCGATTCAATCAAATTATAAAACCAGCCTTCAACAGGAATCTAGTTCATACCACCGTGGTGCGGGGATGTTGGGTGGTAATGCGTTTCGATTAGTGTTGTTGGCAAGATAATAGTACCTTCATAAGATCGGGTTACAATTTAAAACCTGAAAAATCAGGTGGGAAACTGTCAGTGGTTTTAGGATCCAACCTTAATAAATTAAGAGAAGTGTTCACACCGCCACTAGAACTGCCGTTCCCCAATGGTGTAGCGTTGGTTTTAAATACAATAGCTCAACCCTATGAAGGTACTATAAACCCTTGCATCAATCTGCAAGAAACATACCTTCTATCTCTTCAACAAGTCGTTCAACGTTTTCGAGTCTTTCTTCCTGAAGCTTTAGCTCCATGGCAATACTAAACGCTGCCATAACAGCGATTCTTTTGGAGCTCTTGTCCGTGGCTACACTTTCGTAATGTGCGAGTCGGCTCTCCAAAAGCTGTACAACCTTGTAAGTTAAGTCTCTATCTTGGTCGTCATAGTTCAATTTATAGATATCGCCGTAGATAGATTCATCATGAAGAGGCATAGCTTACCACCTAACTAAAGTTTACTTTTTCCAGGAGATGATTTAGTTTTTGCAATACTTCATGGTGTTGAGCACGATACAGGTCCATCTGTGAGGATAGGTGCTGTATTCGTTCGTCGCGGCGTACAATCTCGCTTTTCAGTGCGGTATTGGACCCCATGAGTGCCTCAATTTGAGACTCAATAATCCGTACTCTCTCAACAATATCCATATCATTATATTATATTTTCGACAGATATTTGTCAACATCCTTTTTTCAAAACATGGTAAACATTTTGCACAAAGGGGTGGTTGAGCGGGATATGGGCTCCAGAAAAAGGATGGTCGGGGGGTGCATCGTGCATCGTGCATCGTGCATCGAGCGTCGTGCGTCGAGCATCGTGCATCGTGCATCGTGCATCGTGCATCGTGCATCGTGCATCGTGCGTCGAGCATCGTGCATCGTGCATCGTGCATCGTGCATCGTGCATCGAGCATCGTGCCGCGGGCATGGCGCATCGGGCACCGAGCCCCGCGCGCCGAGCATTGTGCATCGTGCATCGGGCGTCCTGCATAATGCATCGAGCATCGGGCATGTTGCATCGTGCATCGTGCATCGCGCGTCGTGCGTCGAACATCGAGCGTTTGTTGTAGCAGACGGAAGAGCTTCTACTTAAACGTG
>CAMZNS010000018.1 GCA_947313855.1 uncultured Deferribacteraceae bacterium | reverse complement strand
ACCTTTTTCTTACTTTATTTTAGTCTAAAATCTCACTAACAACACCAGCACCAACTGTACGTCCACCTTCGCGAATAGCGAAACGAAGACCCTGTTCCATGGCGATAGGGTTGATGAGCTCAACGGTACAACGTATGTTGTCGCCAGGCATTACCATCTCAACACCACTGTCTAGCTCCAAGATACCGGTAACATCGGTGGTACGGAAGTAGAACTGTGGACGGTAGCCACCGAAAAATGGCGTATGACGACCACCCTCATCTTTTGTCAAAATATAAGCTTCAGCCTTGAACTTTTTGTGAGGTGTGATGGAGCCCGGGTGGCAAAGTACTTGACCACGCTCAACCTCATCCTTCTTCGTTCCACGCAAAAGAACACCAACGTTGTCGCCAGCTTCTCCCTGATCAAGGAGCTTGCGGAACATCTCAACACCGGTAACCGTTGTCTTGCTAGTCTCGCGAATACCAACAATCTCAATCTCTTCGCCAACTTTAACAACACCGCGATCAACACGACCGGTTACAACAGTACCGCGACCGGATATGGAGAACACGTCTTCGATAGGCATCAGGAACGGCTTGTCAACATCACGCTCAGGCTGAGGAATGAAGGAGTCGAGGGCTGCAACTAGTTCGTGGATTGGTGCTGTCCATTTCTCGTCATCGATATTCTCTAGGGCTTTGAGGGCGGAACCTTTAACGATTGGGGTATCGTCGCCGGGGAACTGGTAGGAGCTGAGGAGTTCGCGGATTTCAAGCTCAACCAATTCGAGGAGTTCTTCGTCGTCGACCATGTCAACTTTGTTCATGAACACAACGATGTAGGGAACACCAACTTGGCGAGCAAGGAGGATGTGTTCACGTGTCTGAGGCATGGGGCCGTCAGCGGAGGATACAACGAGGATAGCACCGTCCATTTGTGCGGCACCGGTGATCATGTTTTTAACGTAATCGGCGTGACCGGGGCAATCAACGTGTGCGTAGTGGCGTCCTTCCGATTCGTATTCCACGTGTGATGTGGAGATGGTGATACCGCGTTCACGCTCTTCGGGAGCGTTATCGATACTTGCGTAATCAACAAATTCTGCTTGACCAGATTTGGACAGAACGCTTGTTAACGCTGCTGTTAGTGTGGTTTTTCCGTGGTCAACGTGACCGATTGTCCCAACGTTAACGTGGGGTTTAGTACGCTCAAACTTTGCTTTCGACATAAACAACCTCTTCTCTAATTAAACTTTTATTTT
>CAMZNS010000017.1 GCA_947313855.1 uncultured Deferribacteraceae bacterium | reverse complement strand
CCATCATCGTCGACTTGCAAGTACTGCTGCCGTCACCACCGAAAACACTGCCGGTGCAATGTTTGCAGAGATAAGTGCCAGAGCTGCCCCCGTAACACCCATATCGGGTATGAGCAACATGGAAACAGCCGTCACTGTTGTGATAGCCATTGCGTCGCGTGCGTACTGCAACCGGTACGCCTGTTCAGCCATGATGTAGCTCGCAAACCCCCTGTCCACACCCATGAATACCCCCGCAATCATAACCATTACGAGTAGGTATGAGTATTGACCGTACTCGGGAGTAAATATTGCGGTGATAAGCTGATGTCCTAGTATCAAGGCAAGTGCAACCATTAGGATCGCCACAGTGGCTGTGATGAGTGCATTAGCACTTGCAAGTCGAAAGGATGCCCAGTGTCGTTTTCCATTGCTGAGTTCTGCCATGTGTTTGTAGAGGCTGTTCGTAATGGCTTCAGAGACCAGCCTTGGTACGATTAGGAAGTAGACCATGGTGGAGTAGTAGGCAACGTAGTTTAGTGGGTGGTAGTGTGCGAGAACAATCTTGGGCACCTCCATGATAAGCACGATGGACACGCTAGCAACACCCAAGGGGATAGCTAGTCGAAAAATCTGCATGGAGACTTTGGGGGAGAATCGCAACACGCCCATACGCAGTTGACGTAACCCTGGCACCATAATAAACACCGCTGTTGCAACGAACGATATGCTCAGCAAGGCATTCGCACCGGCAACTCTTGTGCCAAACACTCCCACCCCATAATAGGTGGCTATGAGCAACAGTGGCAACGCCGAGATAAGCACCCCTTGACGAAAAATATACCGTAGTAGCTCTTCACGTTGAAATATCCCTGTTGCGGTGGTGAGAATATTGGACAAGAATCGTTGCACCGATGCCAGTAGCAGGATTAAAACAAGGTATGCATCGCTATAAAATAGTGTGAGCAGAAGTACGCCGATCATGGCAAATGTAGACATGGTAATTTGGAAGGAGAGGTATTCGCTGTATGAGAATCGTCGACGTTCATCTGTGAGGATGAGTATGCTGAGTCCCATGGCTGAGAATTGGAAAAAAATATTAGCTATGGCTGCCGCTTGGAAGAAGTAACCAGCCTCCGTTGCCCCGCTGACACGGTTGATGAGCACTGTTATTGCAAAGTATGAGGCGGAATAGATGAGCCCGCTTGAGAGTAGTACAGCAACACTGCGAAGGATGTTTTGTAGTCGGTGTGTTTGCGAGTAGTTTGTTTGTTTGTTTGTCATGGTTGTCCTTGTTTGCGAGTGGTGTGCGTGTTTGCGAGTGGTGTGTGTGTTTGCGAGTGGTGTGCGTGTTTGCGAGTGGTGTGCGTTGCTGTCGATGTTGATTATGTTTGTGCCCCGATTATACTCTTAATTTCGCTCAAATACACATAATAATTATTTGCTAGTGGTCTTGTTTGTTGTGGTTATGCGTGTTATAGTTAGAAGTAGGTGTGCTTGCGTGTAGCTTTGTGCAGTTTGTTCCTAGTAAAGCGATGCTGTTACAGCGATGCTGTGTGCACCTTTCAAAATGGTTATGATGTTGAGTCTCGCTGTGGTCTCACATTTTTAGGGTTTGCTTATGTTACTATCGATTTTTCGCATAATGTCTCGTGAATACTGGATATTTTTTCATTTGGGTGTAGTTGCTCTCCTTTTGGTTCTGGTTCACTACAGCAATAGTGAAGTATTTTTAGTGAGTGCGATTATTGGCGTATCCCTTTGGGGTATTCTTGCCATTGTTGGGTCGTACAAAGAGTCAAAAATAGTTACCAAGGCACTAATCAATTTCGATGCAGGTGTTATTGTTAAGCGTCCAATACCGAATGGTCGTGGTGATTCTCAGGCGATGGTTGCTGCTCTCACTGAGCGTACCAATCGTCTTTACGATCTATCCGTTATTCTTCATGATTGCGTCGATTCACTTTCCGTGTCACATACCAGTGTTTCCGGTGGTTACGCCAAAGTGATGCGAGCTTCAGTAGAGCAGGGCGACTTATTTGATATGATGAGCTCCATGTTTCGTCAAACAACACATGCCATCGATCCCATTCAGTCGTCCATTAGTAGCATGCATTATGATGCTTCTAGCTACCACGAGAAAACTTCGGAGGTTCGTTCGTTACTCAATCAGTCTTCGGAAATATTCAGTGGTATAACCAACAGTATCGTTCAGATTAATCAACGAGTTGAGTCGTTGGAGGGTCGTGTTGAGGAGATTATTAGTATCATGAACATGCTCAGCGACATCTCTGATCAAACCAATCTACTAGCACTCAATGCCTCCATCGAAGCCGAAGTAGCTGGTGAGTTTGGCAAAGGTTTTGCTGTTGTTGCCAACGAAGTTCGACGTCTCGCAAGTCGCAGCTTCAAGCCGATGGAGCAAATATCGAGTATTGCTAATGAAGTAAGTTCGTCAGTGGATAGTATTAGCAGGTCTGTGCAGAGCATGGAGGAGTTGATGAACGACGGTAAAAGTGTTTTGAGCTCCCTGATGTTCTCCACTGAAGGGCTTGTAAGCTCGTATGATGATATTTCGGAGCGGATAGGAACCATCGAATCCAGTGTTGTTGCCTTGGGTAGCCTAAGTGCCCCCATGAGCAAAAATATATCGGCATACAACAAGTCTCACGCCAAGGTTTATCAGGTGATGGAGAGTATCGACGAGGCGTTGAAGGCGAGCCATAAGCATATTGACGCCATGGAGCACAGCCTAGCTCAGTTTAAGATTTAGGTTGCGTGTTGGTGTGCGTGAAGGTGATGTGTTGCGTGTGATGGTGATGCGGTTGCGGTGATGCGTGACGGTGTTGCGGTTGCGTGACGGTGTTGGTGTGCGTGACGGTGTTGCGGTTGCGTGACGGTGTTGCGGTTGCGTGACGGTGGTGCGGTTGCGTGTTGCGTGACGGTGTTGCGGTTGCGTGACGGTGATGCGGTTGCGTGACGGTGATGCGGTTGCGTGACGGTGTTGCGGTTGCGTGACGGTGGTGCGTGACGGTGATGCGGAAGGCGACGCCCGGACTTGAACCGGGGTGCAAGGATTTGCAGTCCTCTGCCTAACCACTCGGCCACGTCGCCATAAGAGACTTGTTTCATAGTAATCAGTCACAACAATCAACAATCAACAATTAATCGTAAAGTGTAAATTAGCAATCGTAAATCATCAATCGCAGATTGTTGGGCAGCCATAACTTGGCGACACAATAACCGTTACCATGCTGACTATATAGAAACTTTATTCGTATGTCAATACCAAATATTACCGAACACGGGTTTGCGTCCACGCTTGCGTTCGCCGTTAGTGTCCACGTTAGTGCCTGTGCCCCGCGTCCACGTTAGTGCCTGTGCCCCGCGTCCACGTTAGTGCCTGTGCCCTGCGTCCACGTTAGTGCCTGTGCCCCGCGTCCACGCTTGCGTTCGCCGTTAGTGTCCACGTTAGTGCCTGTGCCCCGCGTCCACGTTAGTGCCTGTGCCCCGCGTTCGCCGTTTGCGTCCGACTACCTGAGTGAGCCGAACATGCGTTCGTCAACAAGCTCGCAGAGTAGGTGGGCAGCGATAATGTGGCACTCTTGTACGCGTGCGGTAGTGGTTGTTGGTACGGTTAGGAGTTCGTCGCAGAGTCCGGGCATTTTCCCGCCAGTGTTGCCACCGAACCCGTATGTTTTGACACCTTTTTTGAACGAGTATCGCAGTGCACGAATAACATTTTCGGAGTTGCCACTAGTTGAGATACCGAGAACGACGTCATTTTTGTTTGCGAGTGCTTGTACTTGTTTTAGGAAGGAGTCGTCGTAGGAGTAGTCGTTTCCGATTGCTGTGATTGTTGATGAGTCGGTTGTTAGTGCGATTGCGGGTAGTGGTGGTCGTTCCATTTTGAATCGGTTGAGGAATTCGGCGGAGATGTGTTGTGCGTCTGCAGCTGATCCGCCGTTGCCGAAGATTAGTAGTTTGCCGCCATTTTCGAATGATTGTACGATACCGTTGACCATGCGTTCGATGACTGTTCTGTTGTCTTGTGACAGGAATTTGTTTACGACTTGTTTGTGTTCTTCGATTATGTGATCCATGAGTTCGTTCATGCGTTGTCCTCTCTGCCAGTAGTTTCTGTTGTTTTTGTAGTTGTTTTTTATAGTCCAAAAGCATTGATTATGTGTGTGATGTGTCCGTTGTCGATGGACACGACGTCGAATCGTGCGAGTCCGTTGTAGTTGTGTTCTATCATATATATTTGTGATGTTTTTATCAACTTATTAATTTTATTTTGGTTAACGAATTGGTATCCTTTGACGTTTGCCATTTGTGTTTTCATGTTTGAGTTTACGTTGTTTTTGTTATTTGTTGTTCGTCCTTTGACTTCGATGAAAACGATGCAGTCGTCTTTTTGGGCGATGATATCCACTTCGCCGAATTTTGAGTGGTAGTTTGTGTTGATAATTTTGTATCCTTGTTTTTTCAGGTATTTGGCGGCTTGTTTTTCGAAGATTACGCCTTTGTTGTTTTTGTTGATTTTCATTTATTAGTTATCCGCCATATTTTTGATGTGGAATGATTTACGGTGTATGTTTGAGCGTCCGTGTTGTTGAACTGCTTGGATATGTTTTTGCGTACCGTATCCTTTGTTGTTGTTGAGTTTGTATTGTGGGTATTTTTGGTGTAGTTGTGTCATTAGGTTGTCTCTTTCGACTTTTGCGATTATTGATGCTGCGGCAATTTCGAGGAATTTTGTATCCCCTTTTTTGGTAACAGTGATGGTTGTTTTTGGGTGTGTGTGTGGTTTTAGTGAGTTTTCGATGTTGGCGATGTAGTCTACGGCGATATTTTTTGGTTGATTGGTGTTAATTTGTGAGAGTATTTTGATTAGAGCTTGTTGAGCGGCATTGTGTATGGATTGTTGTATTCCGAGTTTGTCGATCTGTTTGTTGTTGTAGTAGGCGACGTGGTAGATTATGTTTGGGTTGTTGGTTAGGTATTTGTGTAGTTCTGTTCGTTGTTTGTGAGAGAGTATTTTGCTATCTTTGAATTTGTTATTTGTTTGTTTATTTGTTGTGATATTTGGTTCTAGTTCGTGTATTAGTTTTGCTGGTATAGCGATACAGCATACAGCGACGGGTCCAGCTAGAGCACCTCTTCCGACTTCGTCTATCCCTAGTAGCATTTTGTTTTTCTCCTGTTATTTTGTATGTATTGTACACTATTGTGTTCGTTGCTTGGTAGCAGTTTTGTTGTATTTGGTGTTGTTTTTTCCACAGTGCTGTTGTAGTCTTTGTTATTGTTTGCCACGTTTTCATTTTGTATTTTTGTGGTATTTTGGGGAGCGGTAGTATGGCACAGGAGTACATTGTGCAGGATTTTCCTGCAGGTAGTAGGGTTCTTTTGGGAATGAGTGGTGGTGTTGATTCGTCAGTAACGGCGTATCTGCTTCAGAAGCAGGGTTACGAGGTTATCGGAGTGTCGCTCAAGCTGTACGACATGCCCGATTCACGTTTTGACGATGCGAAAGCTGTTGCTTCCAAGCTTGGTATCGAGTGGCATTTGGCTGATTACACAGAGCTTTTTAAGGCGAGCATTATTGATTACTACGTTGCGACGTATGAGCGGGGTGAAACGCCGAATCCTTGTGCTAAGTGTAACAATGATGCTAAAACGTACTACCTGTTTTCTGAGATGAAGAAGCACCGTTGTGTTCGTATGGCAACGGGTCATTATGCGGGCAAGGTGGAGTTTGAAGGTGTTGATCATATTTTGGGTAACCCTTTGAATCCTAAGGATCAGAGTTACTATTTGGCGTTGGTGAATAGTCTTTTTGTACAGCTACTTGTGTTCCCTTTGTCTGGTCGTGAGAAGGAGGATGTGCGTCAGATTGCTGTTGATGCTGGTTTGCATGTTGCTCAGAAGGCTGAAAGCCAAGATGCTTGTTTCCTTGAGGGTGGTGATTATCGTGATTATCTGAAGGGGCGTATTCGCGACAAAAAAGGTTGGTTTATCTACAAGGGTGAGCGGTTGAAGGAGCATGATGGTGTTGCGTACTACACCATCGGACAGCGTAAGGGATTGGATATTGGTGGGTTGGCTGAGCCGTTGTTTGTGGTTGATATTCTGCCGTCGGGTGATATCATCCTTGACGAGAAATATCGTACGGGTCGTTGGGGTGTGATGCTTGAAAAGATGAACATTATTGGCAATATTGAGAATTATAGTCAAGTTGATGTGAAGTTGCGTTATAAGATGACGCTCCAGCGTGCCAAAATCGAGATTTTGCCAGACAACAGGGCGGCAATCCTTTTTGAGAAGCATCAGTTTGCACCAGCACCGGGTCAGGTGGCTGCGATTTATAAAGACAACAGACTTATGGGTGGTGGTTTTATCTCCTCTGCTTTGTAGGGTGGTGTGGCAGTTCTGAGGTTAATTGTTATGATGTTAGATGCAGTTCGTGGTGTGTTTCGTGGTGTGTTTCGTGGAGTGTTTCTTGGTACTGTGTGCATGGTCGTGGCAACAGGGGTGGTGCTTGCCAACACTACCGTCACCGCCACCACTACCCCTGTTTTTGTTGATGAAGAAACGGCGGAACTCATGTACAACGCCTCCGTTACTATCCCCGCTTCGGCTCTTGGTTCTCAAGGATTGGCGTCCATATCTGCAGAGTACAATAGTATTCTTCGCAATGCCCTTGCGTCGGCGAAAGCCCTGAATCGCACCTTTGCGAGGAGTGGTCGCACCTACTGTTGGCAGTGTGAGCAGGTTATCTACGTGGAGGCGTTGGAGCGTCTTCCCATCCCTTTGCATGAGTTGCGTACCCCTTCGGCGAATATGTTGCCGTACAATTACACACACCTACTTCGCAATTCGTATGCTAGCGGTATCGATGTTTCACTGTTGCAGAGTGTTGTTCGCCGTCTCGACATTGCCACCATACGCAGTAGTTATGCCCTGTACAACAGTAGCCTTACGGGAACACCAACATACCCCATCACAAGCTTGGACAGTATTCGCAGTAATGTGCAAGTTGTTTTTCGTCAGTTGAGTGGTTTGTGCAGGTACGGTTCGAGCGGCTACCCTTACGATGGTATTAGTGTTTCGAGTGCTGGTGCCTACTGTGATTATGTTAAGTGGGTTCAGTTGCGTTACATTATTGAGGGTGTGCCCACGTTGTTGATTACGTATTCGGCAATGGATATTGCTGTGTTGCTGGTGGAGACTTCCGAGTTGATTGGTGGTGTGGATGGGAGTACGGTTGATATTTTGCCGTTGTCTACTAGGGGTTTGCGTGGTATGGAGTCTTTGAAGGAGTCCCTTTACGGTGAGATGCTAAAGGATTACAGTAGTGGTTCGGGTTCGGATGCGTATTTGAAGGCGTTGGTGTTGCAACGTTTGGACGCCATGTACGGTGCGTACACCTATGGTGTTGTGGGTGCTGATGCTGGTGTTAATGCTAATTCGTATTGGCAAGGTGTTGCAGCCACCTATGCCAAGGAGAGCTACCATATCATGGGGCTCCACCAAGCCCCTCTTGTTTCCCTTGGTGGTGCCTGTTGGGATGGTTTGGGATCCCCTGAAGATGGCGAGGGGGCGTTCCTCCAGAACATATGGCTTCTTGCACCACAGTACGGCACAGGTGATGCTCCCGCCCAAAGCAACGTGGGGAGCATAATCTGTCTACCAACAGCAACAGTCTCAGAAAGTGTGGAGGCGTCGGTTCTCATCGTAAACACGAACCGACCTTACCAGTACTCATGCAAGTTGGCTACGCAAGGTTTTGCACCATGTTTGCGAACAAAGTTGAAGCTAGCGGTAACAGACGAAGCTGCCTCACTGCTTACCGAGTCTGCCCCGCAGGTATTTAACCACTACCAATCTACACCGATATGGGGTACAATGAATGCACAGCATACCCCCCCCCTTGCAAGGGTCTCAACAGGTGATATTCTGACCATGTCTGATAGTAGCTTATTGCTGTACGCAACCTACCAGTACCTAGCATTGGGCAGTTTCATGGAAGGGGACTGAGCCCCGTCATCACTGACAAATAATACGATAGGATTAATCGGCGGTTGTTTACTATGACTATGGGACTAAAAATAACTAAAACTGATGCGTATATTCTCAAAGACCTCATCCCTGTTGTGATAGTTGCGAATATCTTCATCGTAGTAATACTTCAGTCGTCCACCATTGTTGAGGTTGCCCCCACGTTGCTTTTGTACAACGTTCCCCCCCTGCTATCCATACGCATCATACTCGATACCATCCCCCCCATACTCGGTCTGAGCCTGCCGTTATCCGGTCTTATTGCCACCCTTGTTGTGTACAGCCGTATGAGTGCCGACAACGAAACTGTGTCCATGCTGTCCCTTGGCATGGGTCGGTGGGATCTATTTCGTCCTGTGCTATTCTTGACCGGTGCGATGATGTCCATTACGGCGTTTTCAACATTCTATTTGGCACCCTTGGGAGGTAAAGATATTTTTGCCGTAGCACAGTACTCCATCAACAACAATGTATTCAGCGATGTGCAACCGAAAGTAACCTACAACCACCTGCCTAGCCTCCAATTTTACGTTGACGAAGTTGATGAGGGTAACACCTTCAAAAATGTTCGCATCGGTGTGAAGCAGCAACCCCTTGTGATTAGTAGCAAGCGGGCTGATTTCGAGTTTGACCGCGGTCTTCTGGTATTCATGTTAGATGAGGGGGGTCTCGTGTGGTACGATGATATTGGCGATACGTCGTCGCGTAGTGTTAACTCCTCCCCCGCCTTGTCTTACGTCTCCTTCGACAAAATGGTGTACACGCAGAGAGTTATTCAGCCCGACACAGTTTTGGGTGGCGAATCCGTTGGGTATCGCTCCACTAGGGATCTAATCCGTCAATGGCACACAGGTGATACCGCTGAGGCGAAGTTGGAGCTGAGCAAGAGAACAGCCTCGATTTTCGCCGTACTGATAATGTCCATTTTGGGGGTGGTGTACGGCGTGTTCCACTCTCGCAACAGCAAGATGCGTCTGATGCTTTACGCTGCTGGGGTGATACTCGCTTACTACGGATTGCAAACCGTTGGCACAGGGATTGCTTTGTGGGTTCAAACCCTGCCCCTGTTTGCCCCTAGTGGGGATGTGGACAGTGGTATTGCAAGTAGGGCGATTCTGTATGCTACACCCCTTGTGTTGCCTTGGTTGGCAAACATAACGTTAGGTATTTTTTCAGTTGTGAAGGTTCGTGGTATGCTGAGTTAGTGTGCTCAAGTTGTGTTCAAATTTTGTTCGGAGTAGTTTTTGATGAGAGTTCTGGATAAATTTCAGGTATATTTTTTGAAGTCGTTCCTCAAGTACCTTCTTTACGTTACGATTATGGTTCTGGGCATCGCCTACATGGTGGACGTAATCAATCATATCGACATGGCTGGCAGTGGTGCTAGTGTGTTGAATGTTATGCAGTATCGCTTGATACGTATGCCCGTTGCTGTTGCATCCCTCATCCCTGTAATTGTTTTAGTTGTTTTCGTCGTTGTTGTGATTATCTTTCAGAAATACTCGGAAATAACAGCGTACCTCACCGTTGGTGGTTCCATGGGCTCCCTGTTGTTGCCCATAGCAATATTTGCCGTTGTGGTATCCATGCTCACCATCGCCATGGGGGAATTCCTGTCGCCAGCATCCAGACACTGGGCGGAGAGTTATTACGCATCAGTTTTCGACGGCAGGGAGCTCACGGGTAACGAGGCATCAAACCTATTCATTGTTACCGATTCGGGGGGTATTGCCATTGTTGGGCGTAGCGATGGTCATAGTGTGGAAGACTTCGTCTTCGTTGGATTCAATCAGAGCACGGGGCGAATGGATCGGGTAGTGCGAATCGACCATGTGGACAATATTAAGGTTGGGGAGGGGATTTCAGGGTTTGAGTACAACTTGTACAGCAGTGGTAGCACTGAGTCGCCAAATATTAGTGCCACGGCGAGCTCGAGTATCCCTACCGATATTATTCCTGTAGCCTTCATCGAGTCCACCATTGTGGATATTCCCACCATGAGCATGTCGCAACTGTTTGCCAGTATCCGCTACGACAAGCTCAATGGTATCGACTACACACAAAAGGAGTACTACCTTTATCGCAACCTAAGCTATGCCATTAGCATTTTGGGGATAATAATCCTGCTGTCCCCCATGATAATCGGCAACCCTCGTGGTCATTCGATCCTGTCTAGCGGTGCCAAGGGGATTGTTATCGGCATGCTGTACCTTCTTGTTGTGAACAACCTGATGGTGATTACGAAAACAGAGCTGATAACGCCGTTTACCGGACTGATTCTGCCCCACATTATTTTTGCCATTGGTGGTGGTGTGAACTTGGTACGACGATTGCGTTTGGGGTGACGGTGTGACGGTGTGACGGTGTGACGGTGTGACGGTGTGACGGTGTGACGGTGTTGCATGGTGACGGTGTTGCGTTGTTGCGTGGTGACGGTGTGACGGTGTGACGGTGTGACGGTGTTGCATGGTGACGGTGTTGCGTTGTTGCGTTGTTGCGTGGTGACGGTGTGACGTGGTGACGGTGTTGCGTTGTTGCATGGTGACGGTGTTGCGTTGTTGCGTGGTGACGTGGTGACTGTGTGACGTGGTGGCTGTGTGACGTGGTGGCTGTGGTGGCTGCGTGGGAAAAAGCACCCCCGAGACGACTTGAACGTCCGACCTTTGGATTAGGAATCCACTACTCTATCCGGCTGAGCTACGGGGGCATGAAGATGGAGCGAAATGCTCCAAAGGGAAGCGTTACAACATATGAGCATAATTATATTAGGTACAGAGTAAACTACAGCCAGTACTGAAATTCAATTTCAAATTCAAATTCAATCTCAATTTCAATTTCAATTTCAGTCGTGCACCGATATATTTAGGATTGAACGCAACCCCTTAAAGCCATTTCTCGTCAATAGAATGGTATCTTAAAACCGTTGGAAAGTCAAGGGAAGAATGCACCTTTATGTTGACCTTAATAAAAACACCCCTTAAATTAGAAAAAATCATGAAAAACAGAAAATACAGCAATTTTTTCAGAGGCAGAAATGCAGAAACCCCCCATTTTTGTGTGCAACTATAAACTGTGAAAATATGGAAAATATAGCAAAAAATACTTGACACAACGGTCAAAAACAACGACAATACACCAGTTTTGTAGGCTAAGATAGGAAAAAATGTTTTATTTTGCCGCAACAGAGGTGTTTTACAACCATGAGCCAAACGCTATACATCAACAGTATCTCTAAATCCTTCGACGGCAAAAAAGTGCTTGATAATATTAGCTTCGAGGTACACCCCGGCGAAATATTAACACTGCTAGGACCATCGGGGTGCGGGAAAACCACCCTACTGAACATTATCTCCGGTATTGTCGTGCCAGACGCAGGCAGTGTTCGCCTCGGAACCACAAACATCACCCCCATCCCACCCGAAAAAAGATCCATCAACACTGTCTTCCAAAACTACGCCCTGTTCCCCCATATGAGCGTGTTCAATAATGTTGCATTCGGGCTGAAAGTTCGTCGCATGCCCAAAGATGTCATACGCGACGAGGTGTACAACGCCTTAGAGTTGGTGCACCTATCCGACAAAGCACATCACAAACCCCACGAACTCTCTGGGGGACAAAAACAGCGGGTCGCAATGGCACGAGCATTCATCAATAAACCGAACATACTTCTGCTAGACGAACCCCTGTCGGCATTAGATGCGAAGCTACGTGCTCAGATGCAGACGGAGATTAAACAGCTACAACAACGCCTAGGAATCACCTTCATCCTCGTAACACACGACCAACAGGAAGCCATGGCTCTGAGTAGTCGTATTGTGGTTATGAGCGACGGACGGATTGAACAGATTGGGACGCCGAAAGAGGTCTACGAAACACCGCAAAACCTGTTCACCGCAACATTTATCGGTAATGCAAACATCTTCGACGCAACCATAATCTCTCGCACACAAACCACTAACACAGGTGGTGCCAAATCCGCCACAGTTTTGGTGGAGAACGCTAGGGGCGTTATCGATATTTCGGGGAAAGATGGTGTTGGGGAGGAGTGCAAGATACTCCTGCGTCCTGAGGATATGCGTGTTTTCAAGAGGGAGGACGTGGCAGACGATCTTGGGGGGTACATGCTGGGGACGGTTACAACCAAAACCTACAAGGGTGCTACAGTTGAGCTGGATATTGAGCTTGAAAGTGGGAAAACCATTGCGGTGAGCGAGTTCTTTGAC
This sequence comes from uncultured Deferribacteraceae bacterium, assembly GCA_947313855.1. Taxonomy (GTDB): domain Bacteria; phylum Chrysiogenota; class Deferribacteres; order CAMZNJ01; family CAMZNJ01; genus CAMZNJ01. The sequence continues at coordinate 68,545 of CAMZNS010000017.1, read as the reverse complement.
GAGGAGCACGAGGAGCTGGATGAAGATGTTGGTGACAAGGTTGCTGTGAACTGGATAAGCGGTTGGGAGGTTGTGTATTACCCCCATGAGATATAACCGACAGAGGTCTGCACCTGCGACCACGTCTGCACCTGCGACCGCAACACCCTTGGGGCGACGGGGTATGTTGCGTACAGGGTTGTTGGTGTTAGTGTCGTGTGTGTTGATAGTCCTTGTTGCTGTGCCCATGTTTCTGATGTTGTTGTTGAGTTTCACGAGCCATACCCCCACGGAGTTTTACACGTTGCCGTTTACTTTTAGTGGTTATGGCGATGTGTTTACGTCTGTATTTGCGTCGGTGTTGTTGAGTTCTGTGTGGATGTCTGTGAGTGTTACGTTTGTTACCCTTGCTGTTGGTTTTCCGTTTGCGTTGTCATTGTCGGGTTTGCGTCCTCGCACTCGTTTGGTTGTGTTGGTTCTGTTGATTTTGCCTTTTTGGGTGAGCACTATCCTCAAGATTTTTGCGTTTCAGGTTATTTTGTCTTCCAACGGTATGGTTAATGCGTTGTTGTTGCGATTAGGTGTTATTGGCGAGCCGTTGCCCCTTCTTTACACCGATTTTGCTGCTGTGCTTGGTATGGTCTATGTTTTGTTGCCGTTCATGATTTTGCCTGTTTACAATTCCATTCGCAAGATACCGTGGGAGTGTTACAGTGCTGCTCACGATCTTGGTGCGAGTTCGGTTCGCACGTTGTTTCAGATAACTATTCCCCTTAGTCGGTCTGGTGTTTTTGGTGGTATTTTGATGGTATTTCCGCCGTCTTTGACCATGTTTTATGTTTCGGATATTCTTGGTGGTTCGAAGACGTTGTTGTTGGGCGGGTTCATTCGCAATCAATACACTGTTGCGGGCAACTGGGGTTATGGTAGTGCGATAAGTGTTGTGTTTATGATTGTGTTGGTTTTGGTACCGTTGTTTGTTGGTTGGTTGGGTTGGCGTAGTTCGTCGTTTTTTTCTGGTGGTGGTGTTTCAGAGGGTCGTGGTAGCCGTGGTGATGTTGGTGCATCTTCATTAGGTAATGGGGGTTCGGTTTAGTTATGTTGAGGTTTATTGCGAGTAGGTTTTATGTTGGCATAGTTTTGTTGTTTATTTATTTTCCGATAATGGTTCTTCTTCTGTTTAGTTTTAATAGTTCGAAGTTGCCGGTGTGGAAGGGATTTACGTTTGAGTGGTACGCGAATATTTTTACGGGTAGCCATATTTTGTTGTCGTTTGTGAATTCCCTTATTTTGGGTTTGTCCACGGCGATTAGTTCGACTATTTTGGGTGTAGCGGTGTCGTTATTGTTTTATGTTTATCGTTTTCGTGGGAAGTTGTTCATGGGTTACGGTTTGGTTTTGCTTTTGATAGCTCCAGACATTGTTTTGGGGATATCGTTGTCGAGCACCCTGTATATTTTTGGTATTGATGGTGGTTTTGTTCGTTTGTTGATAGGTCATACGGTGTTGACGTTGCCGTTTTCGGTGGTGGTTATTTACGGTTATTTGCGTGGTCTTGATCGGAATATATTTTTGTCGTCTTACGATCTTGGTGCGAGTCAGGTGAAGGTTTTTTGGTATATTTTGTTTCCGTTGTTGCTTCCGGGTATCGTTAGCAGCATGTTGTTGAGTTTTACGTTGTCCATGGATGATGTTGTTGTGAGTTTCTTTTTGTCGGAGGTAACTTACCCTATTTTCCCGTTGACGGTGTATTCGATGGCACGTATAGGTTTGACTCCTCAGGCATATGCTATTACTTCGATTATGGTTTTTGTGAGTGTTGTCAACATAGTTTTGATACTGATTTTGAGTCGTCGTAACAGGGTGTTCCATCGGATTTTGTGATTATAAATTTGTTAGTTAGAGTGGACGAATGAATGATTTTTTTGGAGTTAAGTATGTTAGAAGTTTTGCGGAAGATGGTACGTGTGTCTGTTATGGTTCCGGTGGCGGTTGTGATACTGAGCATGGGTCTTGTCGGGTGCAAGGATAAGAAGGAGCTGGTGATATTTAATTGGTCGGACTACATCTCTGAAGACGTAATCAGGGGGTTTGAGAAGGAGACGGGTGTCAAGGTTCGTTTGGCAACCTACAACAGCAACGAAGAGCTGTACACCAAACTGAAGCAGGGGAATAGCATTGAAAACTACGACATTATTTTCCCGTCACTCTACTACCTTGCCCGCATGATGGATGAGGGGTTGGTGGAGCCTTTGGACTACACACAAATCGATGGCATGGAAAATATAACGGAAGGGTTAATCTCCAAGGATTTTGCTAAATACAGCATACCGTATTTTTGGGGGTACACTGGGTTAATCTACAACTCAACCATGACGTCAGATCCGTTGGATAGCTGGACAGACCTGCAACGTGATGAGTTCCGCAACAAACTGCTACTGTTCGACGATCCCCGCGAAATGTTCGCCATGGGACTACTTGCCACAGGTTCGAGCAACATCAACTCCAAGAACAACACGGAAATCTACAACGCCTACCAGTTTATTTTGGGGCTCAAGCACCGTGCACGCGTATTCACGTCCGATCTCCCCGTAACGCCTTTTGTCATGGGTGATACCTCCGCGGGGATTATCTACAATGGGGAAGCGAAACAGGTAATGGACGAGAACCCTGACATGGAGTTTATTGTTCCGCAAGAGGGTGGTGTTGTGTGGATGGACGTTATGGCATTGCCCGCAAACAGCAGGGACAACGCCATTGCTTACCAGTTCATATCCTACCTATTGCGTGGCGATATCAACTTGGAGCTCAGTCGCGAGTATGGATTTTCGTCGCCAAATTCTGCTAGTATCAAGCTCATGACTGCCGAGGAGCGTAGCGATGTGGTAATCTACCCTAGTGATGCGACTCGTGAGCGGTTGCAGTACATCCTCGACGTTGGTGATTACTTGGACACCTACACCGAGTATTGGGATAAGATTAAGTCTGTAAAATAGTTGTGTCATGCCCCTCATGCGTGTATTTATAAGTTGTAACAGAAAATAGTTTTGTATTATTTTGTGAAATGCATATAATTACTAGGTATGAGGGGTATTTGATGAAGAATTTAGTGGTGGCGGCGAGATGTCCAACACGGTTGGCGTGCTTGTGGGAGAGTTTTGTCCATGTTAGCGTTGTTCTTCGCATCGCCTTCAAGTGCTTCCATAGAACACGCATGTACAACCATTCGGCGGCACTAACATTTTTCCTTATTCTGTCCATTATTCCTACCCTTGCTCTTTTGACCACTGTTGTTGAGCAGTTGGCGAGGGTTGCGTTTATCAGGGAGGAGTTGCGTCAGTTTGTTGATTATCTGAGCGAGTATGCGTACTTCGACTTTATTTCGGTGCGTGAGAATCTGAGTAATTCCAAGCGACTAGCGTCTGTAGGTATTATCGGTTTTGTGTTGCTTAGTGTTGCGTCACGTTTAATGGTTTACAGTACGGTGAGCACGTTTAGCATAATTTTTCGTCAGAAGGTTTATACTACCTTTCAGTATTGGGGTGCGTCTTTGTTTATCATCCCGTTTTTGGTTGTTGTGCTGACCCTGTCCATGGCAATTGAGATTGTCAAGAATATGGCAACATTTGTGGTTACCAACCTTCCCACAGAGATACTGGATAATGTTCCTTTGTTGTACGAGCTTGTTCAAGAGGTTCATATACCTTATGTAAAGTTAATATCTTTGTCGGCGTCTCTTCTGTTGATGACGATTATTTACATGCCCATATACCTTTGGTTGTCCCCTGTTGGCACGTCTAGGCGTCTTATTTTTCTGTTATCGATAACGTTGTCCGTTATTAATATTGGTGTTCAGAAGGTGATGTCTGTTTTGTTGGTGTTGCCAGCCATAACGATTATTTACGGTTCGATGAGTTCTGCTGTGGTATTGATGGTGTATATTTATGTGTTGGCACTGCTGTTTTACCTATTTGCGTGCATTATTAATATTGCCCATCGACCTGTAGAGTACCTGATATATTTTAATGTGAAGCTTCGTGGCATGTTTAGTCGCAAGTTTTTGGCACGTTACGGTATTGTGTTGGAGCCCCATGGGTTGGAACCTGTTGTGGCTGATACGTTTTACTATGTTTATCGTGGGAATATTATGTGTTTCGATTCGGATAAGAAACCTGTGCGTACGGTGAAGGTGGGTCGTTGGGTTGGTGTGGGGAGCGAGATACGCTACATGGAGGCACAGGGTGGAGCGTCTGTGTTGCTTCATTTGAGTACGTTAGACAGGGCGATATTCAAGTAGGGGAGGTGTGTGGCATAGTTGTGGCATAGTTGTGGCATAGTTGTAGGCGAGGGTGCTTGCTGTGTTCATCAGTGTTACGGTTGGCTGTTGATGGCATCGGAGAAGGCTCTGTCTGGCGTGAAGTATAGTGACACATCGGCACCGAATTTGGGGTTTTGCTTGCCAATGGCTGTCATGATGTTCCCTGAGACCGACTTTGACGTCATGGAGAGAATAGCGGCGGCATCTTGCGGATCCATGTTTTCCAATATTGCTGCGGCGGATTTTGGTGCAGTCCCTGACATCATCTGTGCGAGTTGTGCGAGTCGTTCGTCTTCAATGGTTTGTATTTGAGCCAGCTTGTCGTTTACAATGTTTTGTAGAGCGGTGACTTGTGATCGTTGTTGGTTTATTGATTGTTGGAACTGCTCTAGAGCGGCCATTCGTTGTCTGAGGCTAAGTTCGTCTGCTTCGATTTTTCGTGCACGGGATTCGAGGCTTAGGGCGTACCCTTCCAGTCCGCTGCAATCGAGGTTGACAACGGCGTTTGTGCCTGTTGGTTCCCCTTCGGCGAGTGCTTTTGCGGGGGTGCTGGTTAGTGCGAGTAGTACTGTGAGGGCTGTGAGGGCTGTGAGGGCTGTGAGGGCTGTGCGAGTTGTGCGAGTTGTGCGTAGTGCTGTTGTAGCGATTTTTTTTGTTGAAGTTTGTTTGTTATGTAGTGTTATTGCGGTCATAAGTTAGGCGTCCCCTTCGAGGTGCTTTCTTTGTGTGTGTTGTATGGAGTTGTGTTCGTCGATGAGTTTTTGGTCGTACTTATTGAGTTCCTCTTTGACACTGTCTTCGTGGTATTCCTTCATTTTTTCGAAGGTTTTGAATTCTTTGAAGGCGTTTGCGAGGGCATCTTGTTGTAGTTTGAGTGCTTCGTCAGCTTTTTCGCCAAGAGAGACTAGTGCGACAAGTTCGTTTTCGAGTGATTCGACGTATTGTAGTTGCATGGAGTGTATTCGTGGGTCGTAGAGGAATTCTTCGCTATCGGCTTTGTGTTGTGCAACGAGAAGGCTATTTTTTTTGGAGTCGATCATCTGTTTTATTTGTTGGCTACGTTCTTGCAACTGTTGGAGCTTAGTTTTTTCATTGTCCAGCTTCATTTTGTTTATTTCGAGTATTTTATTGAATCGAAAGTTGTTGTTATTCATAAAAAATCCTTAGTATTGTTTATTATGTTTTAGATAAGTGTGTTGGTGTGTGCGGATAGTTCTATTTATTTTTGAGCCTGCTGTGCTTGTTGAGCCTGCTGTGCTTGTCGAGCCTGCTGTGCTTGTTGAGCTTGTTGAGCCTGAGCAATCTGCTGAGCTTGGATACTCCCCCCCGTGGGCGGCACTGCTCCAACTATTCGAGTCATCTGTTCCAGTGTGTTTTCAATGGTAAATGTTTCGTGTAGATCCTGCTTGAGGAATGCATTAATGCTATCGATTTTGCTTCGTGCTTCGTCAATATTTCGATTGCTACCACTTGCGTAAGCACCGATATTGATGAGGTCTTCTGCCCCTAAGTAGTCGGAGTAGAGCTGTTTGATTCTGCCTGCAAGGGTGTCGTGTTCTTTGTTGATGACCGACTTCATAACTCGGCTTGCGGAGGACATGATTCTGATTGAGGGGAAGTGGTTTTTGGCGGCAAGGGCACGATCCAGTACGATATGGCCGTCGATGATGGAGCGAACACTATCCGCAACAGGATCATTCATGTCGTCCGACTCAACAAGCACAGTGTAGATTGCCGTAATGGAGCCCTTACCCGAAGTTGTACCTGCACGCTCCAAAAGGCGTGGGAAGTAGCTGAAAGCTGAAGGGGGGTAACCCTTGCTAGTGGGGGGCTCGCCAGCGGACAAACCTATCTCACGCTGTGCCATGGCAAACCGTGTGAGGGAATCCATCATCAGCATAACACGATTCCCCTTGGATGCAAAATATTCCGCCACAGCTGTGGCAACAAATGGAGCACTACGACGTAGTAGTGGTGAGGTGTCACTCGTTGCCACAATAATCACACTGCGTTTAAGACCCTCAACACCCAAGTCGTTCTCAATAAACTCCTTCACTTCACGACCACGCTCGCCAACAAGGGCGATGACGTTAATATCAGCCGTGGTTTGGCGGGCAATCATCCCCAAAAGCACCGACTTACCAACACCTGAACCAGCAAAAATACCCACACGCTGACCGCTACCCATAGTTAGTAAACCATCGATAGCCTTCACCCCTGTGTAGATGGGTTCCTTGATGATGGATCGGGTTAGGGGATCGGGTGCACCGGCGTAGAGTGGCATGACCTTGGGGTCGCGTTGCGTTGCGGTGATGGACGGTGCGGACGGTGCGGACGTTGCGGACGTTGCGGTGATGGACGTTGCGGACGTTGCGGACGGTTGGGTGCTAGAGTGCCCGCGATCATCCTTTGCATGTTCAGGCGAGTCGTATGGTGCGGGAACGCCAAAGTCGAACGTGCCAAACGGTTGACCTAGCCCGTCAAGTACTGTGCCCAGCATACCCTCATGCACGGTAATGGCTGCACTGGATGTGGGCAAGCTTTCAACCTTGTAGTTGGGTGCGATGCCGTCTAGGGTTCCAAATGGCATGAGGAAGACCTTGTTTTTGCCAAAGCCGATGATTTCGCATAGGGTTCCCCCTTTGTCGCACTGCACCACACAACGGGTTCCGAGGCTCAGTAGTGGTCCATCAGCTTCAATGACTAGCCCTTTGATGCCGATGACGCGACCGGAGAGTGGTGGTGTGTATTTTGCTGGTTTGACGCGATAAAGCTTACTCAAGTGATTCATAAATTTGTGCCCGTAGCCCTTCCAGCAGTGATTCGATGGTGAAGTCCACTTCTCCGATATTAGTTTCAACTCGGAACCCACCACGACTGACATCAGGGGAGCTGTCTAGGGGTATTTCGGGGAATGTTTCCTGCACAGTGTCCATGTCTGCTGGGTTAACAACAATTTTCATTTCGGCGAAGCTTTCCAATTTTTCCATATTATTTCTGATAACATTGAGTATTAGTTTGTCGTTAATTTTGCGTTCAACGCCGATTATTTCGCGTACGAAGTCGAGAATAAACATGGGCATCATACGGTCAACATCTTTGAGTTTGTTGTTGATTTCGTCGATATTTTCTCGCGTTATTCTCAAGGATTCGTCTAGGTTTGCTTTGTAGTTTTCTTCTTCGATTTTGAATTCTCTGTCGTATTTCTCTTTGGCTTCGGCGTATCCTTTGTCGTATGAGTTTTGCTCCATGGCGTTGATGTCCACGGCAGTTTTTTCTTTGATGACCGCTCTGAGTTCTTGTATCTCTTTGTTTAGGGTTTCGTTTTCGTTTAGAGATGTTTCGAGGTTTGCTTCTAGTTCGGCAATACGGTTTATTTTTGTTTCGACGGATTGGACGAGTGTGCTTAGGTCTTCTTGTGTTTCGGTGTTGTTTTCTTGTATGGTAGTGTCTCTGTTGTCTACAATGGACGAGTTTAGTCCTATTGTTGCGAGGGCTCCGGTGTAGTCGTAAGCGTAGTCGTCGCTATTTTGTAGTGGTAGTAGGTATGTTTCGAGGTTTTTGATATCGGGTGGTTGTTTTCCGAGGAATGAGTTTTCTAGATCCCACCATTTGTCGGAGTTTCCGTCGGGTAGTCGTTCTCCGGCGAAGTGTATTTTTGATGGTGGTAATCGTCTACCGTCGGGCATTGCGGGGAAACGTCGGTATCCGGAGTTAGATTTGGTATAATCTTCGTCCATGATGTCGATGTAGTTGATACCGGCTTCACCTCGTCTTACTTCACAGAAAACGGTTTTTTCAAAAGTACCTTTGTCGTCATCTTTTTTGGGTGATTTGCCACGAATAACTATCATAAAATAAACCTACACGACTGTTTCTTCTTCGCCAGCTGATATGGATATGGTACCAGCTTCGTCTAGTTCGCGAACGATGCTTACGACTTCGTGTTGTGCTTGTTCCACATCTCGGAGACGCACAGCACCCATGTATCCCATCTCTTCCTGCATGGTTTCCACAGCACGTTTGGACATGCTTCCGAAGAAGGTATTTTTCACTTTTTCGTCGGATCCTTTGAGGCTCATGGCAAGAATCTCTTTGTCAACGCGTTTGAGAATCTCTTGAATAGCAACAGGTGGGAACCCTTTGATATCGTCGAATACGAACATTAGGTCGCGAATTTTGATAGCAAGATCGGGTGAGTTGCGTTCGATAATCCCCAGTGTTGTTTTGCTCGTGGTTCTGTCCATTCGGTTGAACATTTCGGCAACAGATTTAACACCGCCAACTTCAACGTTGTAGCTTGAAAGTGCTTCGAACCGCTCTTCTAAAACTGTGGACAGTGTGCGAACAACGGATGGTGAGATATCTTGGAGGCTAGCAACACGCAGTGATACTTCAGCTTTGAGGTCGTCGGTCATTTGTGATAAGGCTGATGCGGCTTGTCCGGGTTCGAGGTGAGCGAGAATAAGGGCGATGGTTTGTGGGTGTTCGTTGATGATAAATTTGGACAGCTGTTTGGGATCGACTTTGGAGAGGAATTCGAATCCGGTGGATTGTTCGATAACTTTCGAGAGTCGGTCGATGATTTTGCGTGCACGTTCGGGTCCTAGTGATTTGATGAGCACCATTTTGGCGTAATCGAGTCCACCTTTGGCGATGAATTTTTTTGCTAAAATCATGTTGTAGAACTCTTCGATGATGCGATCGAGTCGTTCGGGTGGCACTACTTTTGTGAGGGCTATTTGGCGAGACAAATCGTTGAGCTCGTCATCGCTCATGTAGGACATAAGGTTGGAGGTGGTATCCTCCCCCATGGCAATCATAAGAGCAGCAACTTTTTGGATCCCTAATTCTTCTTGCATGATGTAAAACCTACCTGCAAAGTATTTGTGTGTGCCTAGTGTAATCGGTGCTCAGTGGTGTGTAGAGTTATGGTGTGAGCTTGCTAGGACTTGATCATTGTGCGAAGAAGATTGACTACCATTTCGGGGTCTTCGTTGGCTGCTTCTTCAATTTTTTTGAGCATTACCCGTGATTTGATGGATTCAACATCGAGTGGTTGACTTTCGTCCAGTTCCGATTCGATTTCGTTTTCCAGTTCGCTCAGGCTTTTTGGGAAAGCACTACTATCGCCGACGGAGATTTCGAGTGCGTGCATCTGTGCGTCTATGGCATCTTCACCGAGCATGCTAGCGTCAAGTTCTTGTGCCACCTCTATCTTCTTCATTATTGGTCGAACAATCATTAGGTAGAAGGCGAAAGAGATTATTAAAATTGTGAGGTATTTTAAAATTAATGCTGCTATTTCCATCTGTCGCTCCCGCTGTAAAAATTCTGAGTTTGTTAAGTCCGCGGGTACATCGAAGGGGAGGTTTTCCACCGCAATGGTATCTCCGCGGGCAGTGTCTACACCAACAGCGTTGGAAACCAGTGAGCTCAGGGTAACAAGCTCGGCATCTGTCCAAGGTCGAACAGCTCCAGCTGTGGCAGATGTGGTATCGGCACGGTTGTCAACAATGACCGAAACACTGAGCCGATCGATAACACCGTAGTTGCGTGTTTCATAAATCGTACTTTTGTCGATTTCAAAGTTAGCAGTACGCTCTTCGCGAGAGTAGTTGTTGAAGAGACCGTCGTCGAGGATATTTGGTTCAGCAAGGTTGGGCTCAACTCCGGGTATGCCAGCAATTTGGGAGCCACGACTAGTTGACTTAATATCCAGTGTGTGCTCGCTACGCAGTACGGGTTCGTCGCCGTAGTCCTCCACAACGGAGTCCCGCTTGGAAAAATCCATCTCCACTGATACCCTAGCAATAGACTTGCCACTACCCAAAACTGTCCCAAGCATGGAGTTCAGTTTGGTCTCCAGAGACGACTCGATTTTACGACGATACTCAAGCTGAGTCGCAGTAAGATAGAGTGCGTTGTTGGATTCGCCAAGGAAGTCGCTCAGCAGGTTGCCCTGTGTGTCGATAATCTCAACCTGATCGAATGTTAATCCGCGTACCGCCCCTGAAACAAAGTAGGCGATGGCACGAATATTTTGGCTTGATAAGGTTTCGCCCTGACGTAGACGTATGATAATGGATGCCTTGGAATCTTCCTGCTCGTCAAGGATGAAGAGATTGTTTTTCGGGATATAAACGTGAACACGAGCCTCTTGCACGGCAGCAAGGGAGGTGATAGAACGCTCAATTTCACCTTGAATCGCACGCTGGTAATCAACCTCCTCTTGGAACTGTGTGGCACCGATGGAGCTAGAGTCGAACAGCTCAAAACCCGATGTGGAACCCCCCGATGGGAGACCAAGCTTGGCCAACTCAAGACGCAAGGAGTAGATCTTATCGCCAGAAACCTGAATGGTATTGCTGTCTGTAATGGTGTAGCGAATTTTCTGTCGATCAAGCTCGTCGATAATGGCAACAGTATCACCATCACCAAGCTCAGCATAAAGGGTTTCGTAAGTGGGAGCATTCGCCCATACCATTAGCACTACGATAACAACAAGAGTTGCCACCGACGCCACAACAATGGACAAACGTTGGATGTAAGACAGCTTGGAGTAAACAGAAAGGAACTGCTCGTACAGCTTTCGACTATCAATATTCATAATTTGTACACCCTCGAAGAATACTGACACACAGTATTCAAACAAACTTCTAACGGTACGTTGTGAGCCTCAAAGCCACATCACCCCCGTGATGATGAGCTGTGCAAAGCTGAAACACACATAAAATAAACCTTTCCACAATGGTACACCGATATTGCAGAAAATGCAAGTGGGCACAAGAAATATTACGAATACTTTTTGTTGGTTGCGGGGGGCGATGCGATTGGCGATGGAAGTTGCGGGGGGCGATGCGATTGCGATTGGCGATGGAAGTTGCGGGGGGCGATGCGATTGCGATTGGCGATGGAAGTTGCGGGGGGCGATGCGGTGGAAGTTGCGGGGGGGGTTGGGATGGTGGTGACAAATACTGCCACCACCTACACTATTTTAAGAGCGATTACTATATTTGTGTTCTCATTACCTCTTGATAAGCTTCGAGTACTTTGTTGCGAACTTCGAGCATCAGCTTCATTGAAACGTCAGCTTTTTGCAGTGCAATCATTGTATCTTGTATGTTAGCTTCGCCAGCGGCAAGGCTTTGCACGGCTGAGTCGGCAGTGAGTTGTGCTGAGTTAACGTCTTGCAGGGCTCCCATTAGGACGTCTGAGAAGTTGACAGTGGGCGTAGTGGATGTTTGTTTGGCAGCGGTGTTTGTGGCCGCCGATCCGATGTTGTTAATATTTGGTAGTAGGAAAGCACTTTTGTCGATGTTAGCCATAATATCCGCCATTTTTCAGGTTAACTTGTTGGTTGTTCAACTTTGTTTGTTCAACCTTGGTTGTTCACCTTGTTTAAAGGGTGTTATCTCTTTCTTGAAGAGTGTTCTCTTCTGTGGTTGGTTCAGTATTTGTTTAGAAGTCGGCTACGGTTATGTTGTTCTAATATATCACACTTTTTGGAAAATGTGAATAGTTTTGATAATTATTTTTGTATCCGATTTCTGTGCACTACTTGTAATTTTCAGGTGTGTTTTGTTTTGTCGGGAAATTTTTTCCGTCACCGTCATCGTAATCACCGCGTCATCACCGCGTCACCGTCACCGCCATCACCGCGTCATCACCGCGTCGCCGCCATCGTCATCACCGCGTCACCGTTCCCCTTAGGAGTTTTTGCCGATGTTTAGTGCTCTGAGGGCTAGCTGTTTGGCAGTGTTGAGCACGGTAACGTTTGCTTCGTAACTACGACTTGCCTCCATCATGTTTACCATCTCTTCGACGGGTGAGATATTTGGGAAAGCCACGTATCCTTCTTCGTTGGCGTCGGGGTGTGTTGGGTCGTATTTGAGTAGTGGTGGTTTTGTGTCTTCGGCGATACGATCGACTTGTACACCGCCTTTGTGTTCCCCTTGGAGGACGTACTTGAAGACGACGTCTTTTTTGATGTATGGTCCGTCTTGTCCGGGAACGCGTGTGGTGTTTGCGTTTGCGATGTTGGAGGAGATAACGTTCATGCGTATTCGTTGTGCACTTAGTCCTGTTCCGGCGAGGTCGATTGTTTTCAGGAAGTTGATATTGTTTAGCATAGTTGTTCTCCGTTTTGCAGGTGTGTGCGGTTGTGTGCGGTTGTGTGCGTAGTTAGTGTGCTAGTATTTTATCGTCCACGAATGGATGTTTTTAGTCTGAGGAATTCCCCTGCGGTCATGTCGCTTAGGGCTTGGAACATGATATTTGTTTGTGATAGTTCCACCATTTCGTTGTCGATGTTAACGTCGTTGTAGTCGTTTCGTATGGACATGTTGTTTTGGTATTTCACAAAGCTTCCGGGGTTTTGGTTAAAAGTAGGTGGTTGTAGGTGGTTGAGTTTTGTGGCGTTTAGGAAGTCTCCGCCCCCTTGTTCACGTTGAGCCATAACGTCTTCGTAGGAGATTTTCAGGGATTTGTAGAAGGGTGTGTCCACATTTGCCACATTTTTGTTGATGGTGCCCAGTTTGGCATCCAGTGTGTTGAGCCCGTATTGAAGGGTATCCACATGCTGTGCATCAAACATATTAATCATAGCAAACTACTCCTGCAAAAATATTCACAAAAGGTGCAAGCAATTATGATGCCAATCAGGGGTAAATCAGGTGTAGTGGAAATCTTCCTTTGGGTTGAGTAAAATTTATTGTAAAATGGGGGGCAGTTGTGGTATAATCTGAGACTGATGAAGGGTAGGGTCTGCCAACGGCGGTAAGGATAACCCCGCCAGGACTGGAAAGTAGCAACGGTACCCCCCAACGCCGAGTGGTTAGAATCCTTGCCCTTTGTCTTTAAAAAACATAAAAATCAAAACAACCAAACCTGTCAGTTGCAAGGAGCTCGCATGCTTATTAATATTCGGAGAAGCCACAAATTTATCACCGCGGTGGTAATAGTAGTGGTAATAATGTTCAGTAGTACCATATTTTTCGCATGGATCTTCAGCTTCCTCGATATCGGCAAACCGTATGTTGCAAAAATAAACGACTACACCGTCACACAAGTGGAATACGAAAACGCACTGCAACAAAATACACAACGATATATTAGCCAAAACCCTGCAAACATTAACTTCACAACCACAACAGAGTTCTCCCTACAAACAATCGAACAACTCATCGACGACGAACTAGTAAGGCAGTACGGCAAAAGCATCGGACTCACCATCTCCGAATACGAACTAGGTAACACCATCATCAACAGCCTAGGGGGGATCAACAACTTCAACGAAGCCGACTACCTCAGATTCCTCAACAGCTACGGACTCTCTGTGGAAGCATACGAAAACATCATCAGAGACAGCCTGCTAATGGGAAGGGTGCAAAGCCTCATAACAACATCCATCACAACCAACGAAGACGAACTGAAAGCTTACTACAAAGGCGTATTCAGCGTCTACAACATCGACACCATTACCCTCACCCCAGAAAACTTTAACCAACAAATCGACGCCTCCGACAAAATCCTAGAAGACTACTACAACGCCAACATAGCAAACTACTCCGTGGAGGAAAGTGGCGACCTCGTTGTTGTAACCACAAGCAAAAGCAACCTAATAGCACAATCAGCCTCAGCAATGGCACCAACAGACACCGAACTACAAAACTACTACCAACAAAATATACAGAAATATAGCACACCAGCAGGATTTGTTGTAAATACCCTAGTGGTGAAGTCCGACGACCTTGTTGTTACACAAAGCGAAGTCACAGCTTTCATCTCCGCAATAAACAACAACGGTGCCAGCTTCAACACCTACAACACATTCTTCAGCAACACAACAACACTCGAAACACCAACATACAACCGAAGCTTCACACAAGGGGATATCCCCGTCGAGCTAACATTTGTGAATAGCCTAAACAACGGCTCAGCATTCTTCTCACAAAAAGATGATGCCTTCTACATCGCACAACTGCAAGCCCTAACAGAGCAACAGGCACTCAATTTCGACACCATCAAACAGCAGGTAACAGCAGATTACGAAGCCTCCTTGACGCAAAACCTCGACCCTGTGGGCGACCTTGTGGCAGAATCAAACAACAACGGCGGAATATACTACCTCAACGACACCTACAACCTGCCACTCCAAGAGATGAACAACATCAACGAATCAACCATGCTCACCTTCCTAGGCAACAACGATATCTACGCTGTCCTAGATGCACCCCTCAACGATGTGCAGTCGTTCGAAATGGACGACAACGTCTACTTCGTCTCACTTGTTGAGCACCGACCAATGCGTGTGAAAACACTGGAAGAGGCAACAAACGACGGCTCACTCATGGGCAACTACAAAGAGTACGCAGGAGCAATGCTTGCAAAGGAGTACGCCGAGTCACTGCTACTGTCACCCAACCCGAACTTTGACAACCCCGAAATCGGAACCCGAGGGGAGCTAACAACATACAATTTAGAGAATGTTGCCAACCTGCTTCAGGGTGACCAAAAACTTGTAAACGACTTCATCAACCTAGAGGAGGGTGGGGTGCTGAACACAGTTATTGCTAATGACGACGGTTCTGCTGTTGTGGTAAAAATGATTTTAAGTTACTACAACCCAAGTGCACCAAGCTTTAGGTCGTTTGAGGATAGGGCACGTCGAGAAGTAATCGCGGCGAAAAGATCTGCTGCTATGGACGAGTTCATACTCTCGCTTAAGGCGAAGGCAACGATTAAGATCAACAGTGCTTACAAGGAGCAGTAGCGTCTAGGTAGACAATATTTTTGACTAGTCGAAAAAGTTATAGCCATTTGTAAAAAATAGTATTACACTAAAGTTACGCACTGTTGTGTTGTAGTATTTTTTACGGATGGCTATTTGTGCGTTTAAAGCAGGAGGGGTTATGGGTGGTTGTACTTGTCCTTATAAAAGTCATAGTGGTGATGCTATTGCGTCGTTGCAGTTTGTTGATTCACCCTCGGAGCATCCCCCTTCGGTGTCGACCCCTGTGCCTCCGTTTTTCGGTGCAAAGAGTGGCGTTATACCCCTTACGTTAGACAGTATTAATGCTATTTTGGATCAAACTGCTGTTATCGAGCAGTGGGGTTACAAAAATCGTGGTTTATCTCCTCAGGGTTATTTGGAGCTGTTGGATAATGGTCCAAACCAAACGTACCGATCTATTCTCAAGGATATTGTGAGCAATAAGTTGGTAGATATTAGCTACAGGTACGGTTATTTTTATGCACAAAGTAGTGGCAATTTTTTATTATTGAGTCAGGTTCCGGAGATGTTTTATTCGGGGGATTTGTCTTCGGGTCGTCAGCATACTCTTCTTTTCCGTCGTTCTTTGGTGCCACCATTTCGCAACATACCCGATTATTTTCATCCAGCGACGAGCCTCACCGAGTCGAGCCTCACCGAGTCGAGCCCATTGTCCCACATTGAGGGGGGTATCTTTGAGGGGACCATGGGCAATGTTGATGTTGCTCCTTTGGGTTTGTTTACCTTGGGTGAAGCTGCCAGTTCGACCCTCAGGTTGTTGTTGGATAGCCATGATTACAAGGGGTACTACTTTTATCATATTGTTTTTTCAAATTTGGTTGTGGGTGTTCGCAAGTATATTGCCAACATTATACGTAAGGATTTGGGTGAAGGTGTTGGTGCGACCCATATTTTTGGTGCGAGCCAGTATGCACGTAGTGACGACCTTGGTGTTATTTCGACCTTATTGGAGTCGGAAACAATATCGATGTCTCTCCCCCTTGCCTCTGATAGCCTGATATTGCGTGGTTACAGTGACAATCGCAATGAGGATAGTTCATCTGCCTTGAAAGTTCTTGATAATCACGAGTTTAGTTTGAGCTATTCGCAGGGGTTTATATTTACGCACCATCCGGAGTCTATTTATCTTTATGATGATTAGTTTTTCGTGGTAAGGGTGTTTGTTTCATACGCAGCATCCACCGACGCAGCATCCGCCGACGCCACATCCACCGACGCACATCCACCGACGCACATCCACCGACGCAAAAAGCCACCGATTATGTTTTACATTATCAATGTAAAACCGTAATCAGTGGCTTTTCTATTGTGTACAACGTCTTAGAGTTTCTTATTTTTCGGAATCCCTAATCTTGTCCCCTATTTTTTTTGAGCCCAAATGTCGGTATCGATTTTCCCTTTGAGTTCGTGGAATTTCGATGGATCAAATGTTGGCAATAGCCCTTGTCGCCTTTGTGTGTTGTAGTCTTTGGCAACTTTGGCAATAATTTTATACATAAGCAGTATTGCGATGATGTTTATTGTTGCCATTAGAGCCATGGATAGGTCTGCCGCATTCCATATTGTTTGTAGTGTTGCTAAGGATCCTAGCATTGTGACCCCTAGCACGGCTATTCGGAATGGTATTATTACTTTTGTGTTCCCTTTAGCGATGAACAAAATATTTGTTTCGGCGTAAGAGTAGTTTGCAACGATACTTGTGAAGGCGAAGAAAAATAGTATGATGGCGATAAAGTCGTCGCCCCATGCACCGACTTGCGAAACGAGTGCCATCTGTGTGAGAGCGATGCCTGTTGTTTCCATATGCGGTTTGAATTCGCCCGAGAGCAGGATAATTGTGGCTGTTGCCGTACAAATTACTAGTGTATCGATGAACACGCCAAGCATTTGCACATACCCTTGCGATGCGGGGTGTGGCGGGTATGGTGTGGCTGTTGCGGCTGCGTTTGGTGCGGAACCCATACCACCTTCGTTGGAGAAGAGTCCGCGACGAATACCGTTCATCATGGCCGCAGATATTGCGTATCCAGCAACACCGCCAGTTGCCTGACCGATACCAAGGGCGGAAGTGACGATGGTTGCAAGCACCTGTGGCACGACTGTAATGTTGGTAACAAGCACGAACACCGCAACCACAAGGTAAGCAAGTGCCATGAATGGTACAACTAGCTCAGCAAAGCGGGCGATGGCTCTGAGTCCGCCAAAAATAATTATGCCTGCCGCAGCAATAACAAACACACCGCTCACCCACTTAGGGATGTTGAATGCATGCTCAAACGATGCTGCAATTGTGTTAGACTGTACAGCGTTGAAGAATAATCCGAACGCGAAAATCAGGAATACGGCGAACAGAACTCCTAACCAACGAAGCCCAAGACCTTTCTGGATATAGTAGGCAGGGCCACCACGGAACTTACCCTCATGATCACGCTCTTTGTACACTTGTGCCAAGGTGCTTTCGGCAAAAGAGGTTGCCATGCCGATAACAGCAATGAGCCACATCCAAAAGATGGCACCGGGACCCCCAAGGGTAATGGCAACAGCCACACCAGCAAGGTTACCAGTACCAACACGTGCGGCAAGGCTAGTGGATAACGCTTGAAACGATGATATGTCACCTTTTTCATGCCTTCTGCTGTTTTTTAATACAGAAAACATATGACCAAAATGTGTGAATTGAACAAACCCTAAGCGGTATGTAAAAAATACACCAGCACCGAGAAGCAGGGGTATAATCACATACGTCCAGACGATATCGTTGCCGAGGTTAATAATGTAGTCGGCAATACTCATTAAGTAGTCCATAATATTCCTCCTAAATAAAATAATTATGATTTAGCTATCTTTTAAAAATGAAAACAGGTCATAGATGGTCGAAATATGATAGCTAACTATATTTTAGAAGGTGGAACTGGTGCAATCCATGCAATCAAAATAGTACAAGAATCGTAGGTAAAAATATCGTAGGTACGTATCCACGATGCAATGAACTATAAAAATTGAATATGAATTGGGACGTTTCAACAAGGTTGGCTACAGTTAAGTTGCAGTTGCCATCGATGTTGCTACTATTGATAACCTAAGTGGGTAGAAAGTTCTTGCCACTAGGTACAGTTTTGTTGTGTGCAAGTAGTATATCCTTGCAATATGCTAGTTTCCATTGCAAAGGGTACGTTTTTTCTCCTAAATTAGTAATGTTTGTCCACACACCGATTATACACAATTAGTATCAGGAAATCAAGTTTTTAGCGATACAGGCTGTTATTGTTGGGTTTGAGGCATGAGCGTATGAGGCATGAGCGTATGAGGCATGAAGCCACATGGTACTGTGTCGATACAGTACCATGTTTGTGTTCCGCGACAAATAAGTGTTGCCACAGTACCATGTTTGTGTTCCGCTACAAATAAATGCTGCGTAAACATGGTACTGCCGTTCGTGTAGCGGGGTGCGTGCCTAGCAGCCAACGATGGATGCTAGCCCCCCTTTGGATGTTTCGCGGTATTTGTCGTCCATATCCTTGCCGGTCTTGTACATGGTGGCAATAACCTTGTCCAAGGAGACAGAGGCACCGTCAGTGCGTTGTATGGCCATTCGTGCGGAGTTGATTGCTTTAACGGCATTAATGGCATTACGCTCGATGCATGGAACCTGCACCTGTCCGTTGACAGGATCGCATGTTAGTCCGAGGTTGTGTTCCATGGCGATTTCGGCGGCGACACAGACTTGTTGCGGGTTTGCTCCCATGAGTTCTGCCAGTGCAGCGGCGGCCATGGAGCATGAAACGCCCACTTCACCTTGGCAACCGACTTCGGCACCAGAGATGGATGCGTTTGTTTTGTAGAGTATGGCGATGGTTCCGGCGGTCATGAAGAATGTTTCGAGTTCGGTATCGCCCACGGGGTGGATAAATTTGTCGTAGTATGCTAGTACGGCGGGGATAATACCGCATGCTCCACTTGTGGGTGATGTGACAACTCGTCCACCGGCGGCGTTTTCTTCGGAGACGGCTAGTGCAAACATATTGACCCAGTCCATAATAGCCAGTGGATCCACCGATGTGTTTTGGTTATTTTCTAGTAGTTGTCTCAGGGGTGCTGCCCGTCTAACGAGGTTGAGTGGTCCTTCAAGGGTTCCGTCCGATGTTGAGCCCCTTTCGATCCCTTCTTTCATTACTTCCCAGATACGGTTGAGGTGTTGAGTTATTTTTTCTTGTGGTGCGTTGATGAGTTCGTTAGCTTTTGTTAGTTGGCTAATGGATATTTTGTGTTTGTTGCATAAGTCTAGAATATCGTCGGCGTATTTGAAGGGGTAGGGGTATTTGTTGGTTTGGTCATCGTTTTGGCTGCTATGGTCTTTGCTTGGGAGTTCGCTGGTGGTGTTTACGAAGCCCCCTCCTACGGAGTAAAATGTTTTGGATAGCAGCAGGTTGTCGTCTTTAAAGGCATGGAAAACCATGCCATTTTCGTGTGCAGGTAGTACAGAGGTGTTGAATCTAATATTGGGGAAGTTGACAGTGTGGTTGTATTCTGGGATATGCAGTTTGTGGTTTTTTTTTGTATTAGCCACAATTTTTGGTATGGCGTCGATATCCACATTGTCGGGGGAGCTTCCTGTAAGCCCCATGATAATTGCGTCGTCGGTTTTGTGTCCGATACCTGTGAGGGATAGTGATCCGTACAGGTCGACCTCAATTTTGTCGACGCCACGTAGCCCTCCAGCGTCTTTGCACTGCTCCTCTACGATAGATAGGAAGCGTTTGCCAGCCACCATGGGTCCGATGGTATGGGAGCTCGAGGGTCCAATACCTACCTTAAACATATGGAAGATACTAATCATAATAGACACCTTTGTTTGAGTTGTAGTTGGTTTAATTAAGTGGATATACCCACACTGTAGCATAAGTTGCGTACAGTGTGGGTATAAATATTGAGTAAGTTCCTAGGCGGTCAGTGTTACAGGAACGGGTAGATTACGGCAGCGATGGTAGCGAAGCCCATTGTTGCGATAAATATGTTGGAGATGGTTTTGCCACGGTATTTTGCCATGGAAGGCACAGTGTACATAGCAACCACAGGCATGATAAACAGAATTGCGGCCATCATTGGTGAGCCGATGGTTTCGATTAGTCCTAGGATGCTAGGGTTAATGATTGCCACGATCCATGTGGTGACAACGATGAAGCCGAGGGACATGGTGCTAATAACTTTGCTAGACATGCTAGAGCGTGAGCGTATCAATCCGGACAGACCTTCATGGGCACCCAGGAAGTGTCCGAAGTAACTGGATGAAATAGCAACAATAGCAATGAATGGCCCGAGTAGTGAGATAATAATAGAGTCATGGATATTTGCTAAGTACGACACGATGGTAATATTTTGTTCACGTGCTTCGTCTAGTTGTTCGGGTGTGAGCGATAGCACGACTGAGAACACAAATAGCAGAACAAATACAAGGAGCATTGATGCTGCTGCGAATGTGATGGAGTCGGTTTTTTTGCCAGCATTTTCAATACCGTAAACACGACGTTGCTCTTTTGCAAACTGGCTGATAATGGCAAAGTGGCTAAACGAGAACACAATGATAGGGATGGCAAGCCATACGCTAACAGGGATAGCACCCCAATCGGTTGGTTCGTTTATAACGGACATTGTCCAGTCAGGGATGAGGTACAAGGACATCCCGATGAGGATAAATACTAGTGGGTAAACCATTGCTGAGCTAGCTTTGAGCATTATCTCTTTGCCGAATGCAACACCGCCGGTCATTAGCAATATGAGTGCTCCGGAAAGTATCCAGCGTGGTGGTGAAGTCATGTTGAGCTGATGAACGATGAGTGAGTCGATGGTATTAGTGATACCAACACCGTAGATAAGGACGATTGGGAATAGTGTGAAGAAGTAGGCAAAGGTGATAACGTTTGCCATGTTGAGACCCCAGTATTCCCGTACAGCGTCGGTAATGTCGGCGTCTTCGTCTTTGGCAGCAAGGACAAACCTAGCGAGAAACTTGTGTGAGAGCCAAGTCATTGGTCCTGCAAGTAGAGCCAGAATCATTAGGACAACAAATCCAGAGCCACCAGCTTTGATGGGTAGAAAGAGGATACCAGCACCGACGGCGGTACCAAATAAAGACAGAGACCAGGTAAAGTCTCTGAAGGAGAATTTCATATCGTGACTATTCATAAATACACCTCGTAAAATGAGTTAATACTTCTTTAGTATTTGGTAACAGTAACACAGTCGCAAAAATTGTCAACACTTTTTTTATAACACCGTTCCTGTTGTTCGTTATGAAAAATATCAAGTAACTGCGAAAGGGTAAGCCTGCTTGGCGGTTCTTGGCGGTTCTTGATTATTGTTCCCCTTGGCATATCTTCAGTTAAGTTGAATCACAATCGCCCCCCCTTTTTTTTGTGAATTATTTGTGAAAATGCTAGCTAGGGAGGTTGCTTTGTGACATTGAGTGCATATATTACTGTGTAATAATTTGTCTACTGAAAAATAAGAGGTGTACAATGCGTAAGATATTGTTGGGCGTGTTAGGATTAAGTTTTGTGGTTGCTGCTTGCAACGAGAGTACGAAGGCTGTGTCTGATCCAGACGTTGGTATTACTGGTGGAACCATTGAGGTTTCGGGTATCGAGGTTCTGGACATAGGTACTGCTGGGTCTAGTAATTATTATTCGACGGTGTCGTTGAAGTTGGGGGATACGGCGAAGCTTAAGACTCGTGTGATGCCTCCCACAGCTGAGAATAGGAGTTTGTCGTGGCGTAGTTCTGCTCCTGAGGTTGTGCGTGTTCATTCTGATGGTCGTATTGTTGCTGAGGGTATTGGTACGTCTGTGATTATTGTTACGGCTCATAATGGTGTTGTTGTTCGTGTTCCTATTCGCGTTGTGAAGCCGGAGAATTTTGTTGAGATGACCGGGTTGGAGTTTGCGAATGTTGGCGATGTGGATACTGATGGTGCTTATCCAGTGAAAGAGGTTGTTGTGTCGGATGGTTCATTTGTTATTGAGTCTGTTGTTGTTCCTTCAGATGCGACGAATCCGTCGTTGGTGTGGAGTAGTTCACAGTCTGGTATTGCGACTGTTCGTGATGGTGTTGTTACCCTTGTGGGGATAGGTTTTACGACCATTACGGCAACATCTTACAGCGGTCATACGGCGTCGGTTAAGATAAAGGTTGTTGAGGGTGTTGCTGATGAGATTGCCGTACATTTTTTGAATGCTGGTGATTTTATTACGATGGAGTCGGGTCTTACGACTTATGCTGAGATGAATATGTCGTTGCGAGTTCCTGTTCAGCTTGAGTATTCTGTTTTGCCTGAGTGGTTGACGGATAAGTCTTTGACATGGACGGTTGAGGATGATGGTGTTGCCACAGTTGTTGCGGGATTGATACAGCCTGTGAGTGTTGGCAAGACAAATATTACGGCAACGTCGAGTACTCTTTCGAAAGCGGTACTGCCTATTCAGGTTGTTGCGGCTGATGAGTTTCGTGGTGTACGCAGTGTTGTGTTTACGAATGTTGGTGGAGTTGAGTCTGACAATCGTTACCCTGCTCGTCATATTATTATTGGTGCGGAGGCGTTCCGTGTTATGAGTGAGGTTGTTCCTGCTGATGCTAGCAATCCTATTTTGACATGGTCTAGTTCCGATGATAGTGTTGCTACTGTTCGTAACGGTTATGTTCGAGGAGTGTCTCGTGGTGATGCGATGATTACGGCGACGGCGTTTGGTGGTATTGTTGCAGAGCTTCCTGTTGTTGTGAGCGAGGCTGTTGTTGCGGGTGCTTCCGTTAAGTTTTTGAATGCGGGTGCAACAACTTACGACGAGAATGGTTGGACATCTTATGAGGAGATGTTTATGGCAGTTGGTCGTTCCTACCAGATAGATTCCATTGTTTTGCCTACGGATACCCCTGATCAGTCTTTAACGTGGTACACGTCTCATGGTGAGTTGTTGACTGTGGAGAACGGTTTGGTAACGCCTTTGCAGAGTGGTGCAGTGGAGGTTCGTGCACAGGGAACCCATTCAGCGTTGGCGATACTGCCCATTACCATTGTGGACGATAGTTTGTACATGGACGTTTTGAATTTGGAGTTTACGAATGTTGGTGAAACCGATTCAACGGGTGCTTATGTTACAATGGGGTTGCCCCTGATTTTGGAGCCGTTTGCCATCGAGACCCTTGTGGAGCCTGCAATTGCTATGAATAAGGTTCTGACTTGGTCGAGTTCCGATCCTACTGTTGCAACGGTGGAGTATGGTGTTGTGACCCCTGTTTCTGTTGGTGAAGCAACCATAACGGCAACAACTTACGGCGGTCTAGCTGTTAGCATGGTTGTGGTTGTTACTGAGGGGGAAGTTGATGTTAATTTTGTAAAGTTCCACGGATTTGGTGAGCCCCATGTTGATGAGAATTTGATTAGTAGCTACAACATGACCTACCTGAATATTGAGAATAATTATCAGATTTATGGGGAGGTGTTTCCGTTGTCGGCAACAGATAAAAGTTTGAAGTGGAGCTCCACTGATGAAGGTGTTGTGCAGGTGAATAGTGCGGGTATGTTGGAGATTCAGTCGGTTGGAACAGCGTCCATTATTGCACTATCCCCCAGCGGTGCATCCGCTATTCTACCTGTAACCGTAATCGATGGCGATTTCGTAGCGGTAACAAGTATCGATCTTGGTGACACCTACGACGAATCCCTAGGAGCGTACACACTGTCCATGGACTACGGGACAACCCATTGGCTCCAGCCTGTGATTAATCCGAACGATGCCACATTCAGAACAATCACATGGAGCTCAGAAGATGCTAACGTGGCAAGTGTGTCTGCAGGAGGCATGATTACGGCAAGCGGCGAAGGTGTAACCACCATCACAGGCGAGGGGCACAACGGTGTAACGGTGGATATTGTTGTTGACGTAAACATTATTGAAGTAACGTCTGTTTCTTGGAAGAAGGGGTACAACGATATTATGCTTGCGTTGGAGTCTCCGAGTTCAGTAATCTCTCTGAGCAGTAGCGTGGAGGTCTCTCCGCAGGACGCGTCCTTTCGTTGGCTGGACTACCTGCTAGTTGACGAGTCGGACAGACCGGGCACAGCAGGTGCTGTTGTTAGTTCCGGTGGCATACTCTCCAACCTCAAGGTGTACGGACGAGCAAATATTCAGGCATCAACCCAAGATGGACTTCACACCGACACCGTAGTAATCTACAACGGGAATAGGGCGGAGGCTCAGGGGAACCTACCTTTGGCTAAATCCCCCTGCAAGAACGATGCTGACTACATCCTCTACATCCCCATGTTGGAGTGGACAACGAGTTACCATGTAAGCTCCACAACACTGCACTTAAATGAGTATAATGAGCAGATCTATGTGGAGGGTATGGAAGATAATCCGAACATCAAGGTACGACATAGGCACGAACAGTACTCTGAGGCGGATGCGGAAAACCCTGGGGCGGATATCTACTACCACAAAATATTCTACAGCGTTTGCTCACTTACGAAGTTGCCAAGACCACTAGTTGTGCATATCGGCATGAGCGAGTACATTGTTGAGGAGGAGTATATAATTATGGACTAGGGGTTGGCGTTGACCGGAGCGTTGAGATGGTCAAGCACTAACCGTTAACTGCAAAAGATTCATCATTTCAACATTGCCCACCGTACTTTGTGTTTATGCAAGGTGTGGTGGGTAATTTTTCGTGCGGTGGGTAATTTTTCGTGCGGTGGGTAATTTTTCGTGTGGTGAGCACGTTAGTGCCCCTTACCCCTTGAGCTCACCGATAATCCTACGACTACGCTCAATTAGCTCCAAGGAGTTGCTTTCGCGTTGGATTAGTCCGAGGAATAGTACGTCTACAATTGTGAGCTGGGCGATGCGGGAGGCTATGGCAGAGGTTCGCAGCAACCCCTCTTCGGCAACAGTGAATAGGGTGTGATTAGCAAGGTCTGTGAGTGGTGTGTGGGAGTTGCTGGTGATGGCTACAACTGTGGCACCGAGGTTACGCCCCTCCTTCACGGCAAGCAATACTTCAGCACTACGCCCTGAGTGTGAGATGGCGATAATGGTGTCGCTCCTGTTTAGTGTGGCACACATGGAGAGTTGCGAGTGGTAGTCGGTTTGATGAATGGCACATTTCCCGAGTTTGAGAAGCTTGTAGGCAAGGTCTTGCGCAACCAACGACGATGCACCGATTCCCAGTAGTATTATCTTGTTACTGTTTTTCATGGCAACAATAACCTGTTCGAGAGTGTTGTAGTTGATATTTTTGCATGTGGATTCGATGGCTTGTTGGTTGTCCATGCTGATTTTGGTTGCCACAAGCTCTAGTGGGTCGGAGAGTGAGATATTGTTGTGTATCTCTTCCTGTGTTTTGTTGGGCATGCGAGCGAGTTCGATACGTAGGTCGGTGTACCCTTTGTAGCCTAGTTTTTGGATTAGTTTGATGATTGTGGACTGAGCGATATTGAGTTCTTTAGCGAGTGCGGAAGAGGTCATGTCCGATACTTTTTGTGGGTGTTTGCAGATGTATTTTGCAATTTGAGCTTCTGTTTGTGAGAGTGAGTCGGCTCGGCTTCTGATATACGCAACAGTGTCCATTTTTACCTCTAAGTTAAATTTAACGAACTGATACTTCAACATTATTGTACAACAATAATTCCGCATAAGTATACTATTAAAAGTATTTTGTGCACACCTTTCGAAATAAAATATTCTAAGGTGTTGACATATACAAATTTTTTATTCATAATGATGGGGTAAATAATAATAGTGTTGTAAATAATGGTGCGGAGGTTCTGATGGTTGAAATTAGCAGGATGGTAACGGAAAGTCGTAACGAAAGTAGTATGGACATCGACACTAAGTCCACTGAAGAGATTTTGCAAATTATTAACAACGAAGACAAAAAAGTGCCCGAAATTGTTGCCAAAGAGATGGGAAACATTGCAACAGCTGTGGACAAAATTAGCCACGGATTCCTAAGCGGTGGTCGCCTTATCTACATCGGTGCGGGCACAAGCGGTCGCCTTGGCGTACTCGATGCTAGCGAGTGCCCCCCCACATACGGTACACCTGCCGAGATGGTTGTGGGGCTTATTGCTGGCGGCGAAAAGGCGATTCTCAAAGCGGTGGAGAACGCAGAAGACTCCCCCGAGCTTTGCGTTAGCGACTTGCAACGGATAAGCTTCTCCAACAAAGACATACTCGTTGGCATTGCCGCTAGCGGACGAACACCCTACGTTATCGGTGGGCTCAATTACGCCAAATCCTTGGGAGCGACGACGGTTAGCGTTAGCTGCAACCCTAATGGGGAGATGACGAAGATTGCGGACATTGCGATTACCCCTGTTGTGGGGGCAGAAGTGGTAACAGGGTCGTCGCGAATGAAGGCGGGTACGGCACAAAAGCTTGTTCTCAATATGCTTACCACAGCCTCCATGATCAAGATAGGCAAGGTTTATGGCAATTTAATGGTGGATGTTGAGGCAACCAACGAAAAATTGGTGAAACGCCAAACACATATTGTGGTTGAGGCTACTGGGGTGAGCGATGCTGAGGCAGACAACGCCCTGAATCAATGTGGACGCCACTGCAAAACAGCCATATTCATGATACTTTCCGGGTTGGATGCCTCCAAAGCAGGGGAGGTACTAGCACAGCAGAACGGCTTTATTCGCCAAGCACTCACCGTAACACGGGGGTCGTAGGCTAGTTGCAAAATACAAACAAGAATTGAGACGGTTTTATTTCACCATAAGGAGAGGAATAGTTATGGCTTCTAAAAAAGTAAAGAAAGCTTCCCACGCAGAGATAGCCAAGGATCTACTTGAGCTGTCTGGCGGTCGGGAAAATATTAGCAAGATTTACGCTTGCATGACGCGGGTGCGAATTGTTTTCGTGGATGAGAGCAAGGCACAGCTTGATAAAATGAAGGAGCATGGTAGTGTTCGTGGTTACGTAAAAAGTAGTGATGAGCACCAATTTGTTCTTGGTGCGGGTACATCTCGCAAGGTGTTGGATGCCA
Source organism: uncultured Deferribacteraceae bacterium (assembly GCA_947313855.1). GTDB lineage: Bacteria > Chrysiogenota > Deferribacteres > CAMZNJ01 > CAMZNJ01 > CAMZNJ01. The sequence continues at coordinate 41,408 of CAMZNS010000017.1, read as the reverse complement.
TGGAGGATCAGGAGAAGGGTCTTGGCACCGATAGTGCATCGCTGGGGGACGCTAAGGACAACAAAGCGGCCATGGATGCTAAGTATGGCAACCCTGTGGGGAAGTTCCTCAAGCGTGTGGCAAATATATTCATCCCCCTTATCCCCGGTTTTATCGGGTGCGGTATTATTATCGGGCTAAACAACACCCTATCCACTTACACCGACTTTAACGAGATATTCCCGAATATCAGTGCGTCATTGGCGTTGTTTGGTGGTGCAATCTACGCTGTAATGTTTGTGTTAACAGGCGTGAATACGGCTAAAGAGTTTGGTGGATCCCCCACCATCGGTGCCATACTTGCTGCGATTATCATGGCTCCCGGTTTGGGCAATATTGAGCTACTTGGCAACAGTTTGCTACCGGGTCGTGGTGGAATATTTGCTGTGTTGTTGGTGGCGGCGTTTGGTGCATACGTTGAGCGTTCTTTGCGTAAGCGTGTGCCCGATTCGTTGGATCTTGTTATCAGTCCGGCAATTACCATTATTGTTACGGGGTTTGTTGCGTTACTGTTTTTGCAACCTTTGGGCGGTGTTATCGCCGACGGTGTTACGGTTACGTTTACGTACATGATCGAAACGGGTGGTTTTTTCGCTGGTTTTGTGATGGCTGGGTTATTTTTGCCTTTGGTTATGTTTGGGATTCATCAGGGTTTCTTGCCCATTATGGCTGAGATGCTGAACCAAACGGGTGTTAATGCGTTGTTGCCTATTTTGTCCATGGCTGGTGCTGGTCAGGTTGGTGCAGTTATTGCGGTTCTGATTAAGACTCGCAGTGTGTGGCTTAAGAAGGTTATTTGGAGTGGTTTGCCTGTTGGTTTCTTGGGTATTGGCGAACCGCTTATCTATGGTGTAACGTTGCCTTTGGGTAGACCGTTTATTGCGGCGTGTATCGGTGCTGCTTTCGGTGGTGGTTGGATAGCCATGATGCAGGTTACTGTTACCATTCCGGGTGGGATATCGGGGTTATTGCTTCTTTCGGCGGATTCCCAAGGTTCGTTTCTTAACCATGCCCTTGGTTTGATTATCTCCTACATTGCTGGGTTTATTGCTGCTTACTTCATCGGGTTCAATGATCCTGTGGACGAAGAGATGCCTAGCCCCGGTGGTGGTAGTGCGAGTAGTTTGGGGCTTGCCAAGTAGTACGTGTAGTCACTAGGTGTGTGTGCCTCTTGCAAAAATAGGTGCACATACTGTTTAAATGTGTTGCAACAAGGAAGTGATTAGTGTAATATACTATTATTATATTTGTATTTACGATACTGGGTTGTTCGCACCTCAGAGTATATCGAACTAGTATGGGGTTGTGGTGTCTTAGTAATAGGAGCCTACAGCCCCTTTTTATTAGCGGGTTTACTGCCAAAGATGTATTGGGGTTCCTCGCCGGGATGGACTCAGGGCACTCCACGCCGTTGCATGGAGGTTTACTGCCAAAGATGTATGGGGGTTCCTCGCCGTGGTGATTTTCCATAGATTCATGGTAGATTACCGTTACTAAGCTATTCATGTAGGCTTGTTTTCTTAGTTTAAAATAACTTATGGAGCATATAATGAAAAAGATATATTTATTTGCAACACTGGGGGTTCTGTTACTTGCGGTTACTGCCTGTGGGGACTTGGAGTCTTTGTTCGTAGACTCTGAGGATACACGGTTTGTCCGTATTGCTGGACTTGGGGAGTCCATACCCATAGGCACAGAAGATGGCTTGATACTAACAGTGAGTTGGTCGTTTGGACCAAATGGCGGTGACAAGTCTTTGGATAGCATCACGTGGGAGGTATCTGACACCACTAAGGCTGCTATAATAGTTGATCCTGAGTCGCCTAGTCGTGTTGTTGTGTTTGGTATCGAGCCGGGCAATGTGGGTATCTCTGTGACAGTGGAGAGTGGTAGCGGTGAGCAAGCCCTTGTTACCACGCGTATGTACCCTGTTGTTGACAGCAACGCTACTTCGTTCGTCTCTGGCGACGGTCTTGGCGACAGTCTTGGGGACAGTCTTGGCGACGGTCTTGGGGACAGTCTTGGCGACGGTCTTGGCGACGGTCTTGGCGACGGTCTTGGCGACAGTCTTGGGGACGGTGTCCTCGACGGGGACAGCATCGCTGTGAGCCAATAGCTCCTGATTGCACCTTTCAACACTAATTACAGAAATAACGCAAACATATTTTCAACAATTCGGGGGTTACAAGAAGTGTCAGTATTTCATTTGAACGTTACAAAAGAGGACTTGAAGGGTGCGAAGCTAGCAATTTTACCAGGCGATCCTGGTCGTGTGGAAAAAATCGCCTTAGGGCTTGAGTCGCCACAGTTTTTATCGAGCAGTCGGGAATTTACCCTGTATGTTGGTTATCTGTCTGGCAAAGCTGTTGTTGTGTGCTCCACAGGGATAGGGGGACCATCCACATCCATCGCCGTGGAGGAGCTCGCTCAACTTGGCGTGCGAGACTTCCTACGCATCGGAACAACTGGTGCCATACAGCCACATATCAACGTAGGCGATATTATTGTTACCACAGGCTCCGTTCGACTAGATGGTGCTAGCTCCCACTTTGCACCCATGGAGTTCCCTGCGGTATCCGATTTCACCATTACATCTAGCATGGTGGAGGCGGTCAAGAGCCACAAACTCCCCCTTCATGTTGGTGTGACCGCATCGAGTGATACATTTTACCCGGGGCAAGAGCGTTACGACACCTTTTCAGGGCGTGTGGTTCGTAGGTTCCGCGACTCGATGGCTGAGTGGCAGAGTATGGGCGTGTTAAACTTTGAGATGGAGTCGGCAACGCTCCTGACAATGTGTGCGAGCTCGGGGTTACGAGCTGGTTGTGTTGCTGGCGTTATCATCAATCGCACCCACGACGAGATACCGAGTGCCGAGAATATGCAGTCGGTTGAGGCGAACGCGATAAGTGTTGTGTTGGATGCTGCTAGGCGAGTGTTGTCGTCGTAGCTGGCGTGTTCGAGTGTGCTGGCGTGTTCGAGTGTGCTGGCGTGTGCTGGTGTGCTGGCGTCGCGGTTGCGTAGTCAAGTCACGGTCGTAGCTGGCGTGTGCTGGTGTGCTGGTGTGCTGGCGTGTTACCGAATGTAATTTATCTCACGATCAATTAACTTGATTGTTTCGTCAATCTTCTCAATATTTCGTCCCTGCTGGTTGTAGACTGCTCTCAGTAGCCTGTAGTCTTTGACTAGGTTTGTTGTGTATGAGAATGCCTCGTCTGTGGGTATCAGAATGGTTGTGATGTACTGTTCGGTGGTTTGTATGTTGGTTGTGGGATCGTTGAGCATGCGACTGACAGCGAGTCGAATCCCTGCAGTTTTGGTGAATTCTTTGAGTTCTTTGTTTGCGTCTACAGTTTCCACAAATTCTTGGTGTGAGTAATCATTGCGGTCGTATTTTGCTAATGCTTGGTAGAATATGGGTAGTTGATTTTCGACGTAGTTGTTTCCGTATATAAAGTTGACGATGTTGAGTTCGTTGTTGCAGTTGCCTAGTGTTGCGAAGGTGTTAGCATTGTCGACGAAAGAGATGTTGTCTAGTCCCCTTACTTGGTAGTGTAGGAGGTAGAGTCGTGCGACGTTGCAGAAGTCACCTATTCGACTGTATTGGCTTTTTGCACTTGTGATATCTTGGTCGGAGGCGACGATTTGTCCTGTTAGGTATCTTTCCACAGATTTTTGTGTAATTGAGTGTCCGTGTTGTATTGATGTTGGTACGAGTTGTTTGTTTGATTTTCCGGAGCATGCTGTCAGGGCGATTCCGACAACGATTATTATTGCTATTGCGTTGATGTTTGTTTGTTTCGGTTTTGCGTTACGGTTTTTGTAGTTTTGACGGTTTTGGTAGTTCCGTTTATTGCCCAGTTTATGCTTCAACATCGAAAAAGCTCCATACTATTTTATACTGAGTTATTGTCCTTAGTCGAGGGATATTGATCTTGTGGTTGATTGTGGGTTGCTTGGCGATCCGATGAGCCAGGAGTTTTGTAGCGAGTCGATGAGTATTGTTGTTTCGAATAGGAGTACGTCAACTTCGCTGAGTATTGGTGTTAGGTATATGCTAGCGTTTTCGATCTGTTCGAGTATTACGGGTGTGGATAGTGCTGTGTCAGCGGCAATACTTTCGAGAGATGCGATTGTGGAGTCCAGTGAGGCTGTAATTCGTGTGAGGTTGTTGACGATATTTGAGACAGAGACGCGGAATTCGTTGCTTCGCACGAAGTATCCGATGGATCCTGTTTCGCTAGTTAGGTCTTGACCGATGACGCCGAGTCCTGCGATGAATCTGTTGAAGTCGCTGTTTTCGTCTGAGAGTTTTGCGGTAACGTTTTTGACGTCGCTGATTATTCCGCCGGCATCACGTAGGATAGGTGCGATTGTTTTAGTGATATCGACTAGGGAGCTGCTTTGGTCGAGTATGTAGAGAGTATCTTTGGGTGGAATGACTGCTGATACTGATCCGCCGTAAAGTTCGATGAATGAGGATCCGAAGATGGATATTCCTTGTCTCATGTGGGAGTCGATACGTACCCATTGCATGTATGATTTGGGTATTTTGGCTTGTAGTACTATCTGGTTTTGTCCGCGTAGGGAGATGCTGTGAACGGTAGCTATTGTGAAGCCTGAGAATTTTATGGGCATTCCGATGGTGAGACCTTCCCCGCTAGTGGCATAGATTTGCAGGTTGACTTTGGATGAGAACAGATTTTTCTTCACGCCCACAGTGAGTCCAACGAGTGCGAGCACGGTTAGTGGTATTAGTAGGAATAGTCCTACGCGATACTCAATAGATTTTTGAGAGAGTCTAGCCATGGGTAGAAATCAACCTCTTTGTTTATTGTTATGTTGTCGTAAAGTTTTTTGTTAGCGGCGTCTTCGATAATTACGGTATTGAGTAGGTCTGGCATGTGTGAGAAGAATTTTTCGAGTTGTTGTTGTTGCCAGTTTAGCATCTGTGCGGGTTTTATGATGATTGTGGTGTTGGGGTGTATGTATATTGCCTGCAAGTATGATGCTACAAATTGTTCGTAGTTATTTAGAGTATCGGGGTATTTGTTGATAATGTAAAGCATAGAAAAGTTATTTAGTAAATTAATTGTGTCTCTTTTTGTTCTTTTGGGTGTTGATCCGTAAATATACCCTGCTTGGAGTGTTATGTTGTTTAGTACGGTAACGCCGCTGAGTAGTGGGCATTCGGGTGCGACAAGACTAACGTCGCGAGATTTTTTCACTAGATCGAAGAGTACATTTTGCATGCTAGTGCATTTTTCGGAATCTTGGAAGTAGTGGATGTATATCATAGGATGGCCCCCGCAACGTTGATTATGATTAGGGAGTAGAAGATGCTCATCATGGCGATGTAGAAGCTTTCGGTTCTGTTGAAGGAGTCGGACACGGCGTATGCGGCTTGAATGGGGAATACTGTGAGTGCAAGCCCCATGGTGGTGCATATTGCGAGGAACTGTACAATATCGCTAGGATTGATGGAGCTAAGTAGTATGAAGTTGAAGTATTCCTTTGTGACACCGGCAATGGAGGGCACCATGATGTTCATTACGACAACGGATATGAAGGCCATGGTAATGGATTGTGCGACAACGGTGAGTATGCCTGCGAGAATTTGTGGTGCAAAGATGAGTCGGTATGGGCTGATGTCGAGTGCTAGCATGGTTCGGAATTCGCCCTTTGAGGACATTTGTCGTATGGAGTGGTAGAGTCGGGAGGAGTATTTTAGGGCAAAGAGGATGGATATCCCTGTGGGGATTATCCCCATGAGGATTACGTCGTTAATGAGTATTGTGGCGTAGTTGGGTTCGATATTGAGGGTGAGTGCTACAAGGTATGAGATGCTGAATGAGAGTATGAGTCCGATGATGATGGTAGACATGGTGGCACTTGCACCGTAAAGGTATAGGGCTCCTCGGAGCACGGTGAGGGAGTGTCCTCTTAAAAACGAGAGGGTTAGGGCGTGGTATGTTGATAGGCTGGCGAGGTAGAGGCACATTGCAAGGTAGGTGTACTGTTGTGTTGCAACCTGTCCAGTGGAGTAGATGATTCCGTGAATATGCTGTCTGATTTTCATAATCCATTATAAAATATAGATACAAATATTACCATACTATTTTTATGTTCAGGGACAAATATCAAATAACGCGACAAAGTAGTGCCCTTTGATGATGTTGCCTGAAAGCTTACGAACATTGGTTATTAGCGGTTGACGCCGAAATAATTAGGCAGTTGTATAATTATATTGTGAAAACCTATTTATGTTATTGAAAGGAGCGTTTTCTTGTGTTACAATTGCAATGCATGTTTGTGGTACCCGCACGCAGGTGAAAGTTTACTCGTGTGTGCACACGAACAACAGTGCACACGAACAACAGTGCACACGAATTAACCAAAATACACACCTTACATTAGAAATATTAAATATTAAACACCCTTGGAGGAATACTATGTCGACTACAAAAAGGCGTACGCTAAACATAGATGCCAATGCTGCGGTATCTTATGTTGCCCATTCGCTAACAGAAGTAATTGCTATCTACCCCATTACACCGTCTTCTTCAATGTCTGAAGATGCTGACGCTAGGAGTGCCGCTGGCAACAAAAATATTTGGGGCAGTGTGCCTCGAGTTGTGGAGATGCAGTCTGAGGCTGGTGCTGCTGGTGCTGTTCACGGTGCCCTACAGGCTGGAGCACTATCCACAACATTTACATCATCCCAAGGGTTACTTCTCATGCTCCCAAATATGTTCAAAATTGCTGGAGAGCTAACACCCGCCGTGTTTCACGTTGCAAGCAGAGCCATCGCAACACATGCTCTGTCTATCTTTGGCGACCACCAAGACGTTATGGCGGCAAGGCAAGTTGGTTGGGCTATGCTCAACTCTAGCAACCCGCAAGAGGCTATGGACATGGCTCTCATCGCCCACAGCTCCACCCTAATCAATCGCATCCCTGTTATCCACTTCTTCGACGGCTTCCGTACCTCCCACGAGATACAAAAAGTTGAAGAGCTAAGCCACGACGACATGCGTGCCATGATCGACGACTCTGCTGTACGTCGTCATCGTGCTGCTGGTCTTCGTCCCGAAAATCCGCACGTTGTTGGTACTGCACAAAACCCCGACATATACTTCGCCGGACGTGAACGTGCAAACGTTGTCTACGATGCTATGGCTGACGTTATGCAAACCGAAATGGACAAATTCGAAAAGATTACAGGACGCAAATACGGCGTTGTAGAGTACCACGGTGCCCCTGATGCGGAAGATATTGTTGTCATAATGGGCTCCGCTTTCGACCTATTCAAAGAGGTTGTTGATGAGCTAAACGCTGTGCATGGCTACAAAGTGGGCGTTCTTCTTGTTCGCCTGTACAGACCGTTCCCCATGGAAGCATTCCTCAAGGCTGTGCCTAAATCGGTCAAACGTATCTCGGTGATGGACAGAACCAAGGAGAGCGGTTCCGTTGGCGAACCCTTATTCCTCGATGTTGTTTCAGCATACAACCGTGCTCGCGAGTACGATGAATTTGCCAACCTGCAAACACCGTACATTATCGGCGGACGTTACGGACTAGGCTCGCACAACTTCCTCCCATCAATGGTCAAGGCGGTGTACGACAACCTTGCCGCATCCAAACCGAAATCATCATTCACCGTCGGAATACACGACGATGTTGGGCACACCTCCATCGATTACGACAAAAACTGGGACATTAGTAACGAATCATCCTACTCAGCAATGTTTTACGGCTTCGGCTCCGATGGTACTGTTTCCGCCAACAAATCCACAGCAAAAATCGTGGGCGAAAATACAGACAAATTTATCCAAGCATACTTCTCCTACGACTCCAAAAAAGCTGGTGGCGTAACAATATCACACCTACGCTTCTCCGACAAACCTATCCGACGTCCATACCTCATTACCCGTGCAGACTTCGTTGCGTGCCACAAATTCGAATACCTCGAACTTTACGACATGCTCAAAAATATCAAAGACAACGGAACATTCCTACTCAACTCCGAATACGATGCCGCAACCGTCTGGAATCACCTACCACAAACAGTGCGTAGACAGATTGTATCAAAAAACCTCAAGTTCTACGTAATCGACGCCGTGGGTATCGGTAGGGATATCGGGCTCAAACGCCGATACAACCTTGTGCTACAAACAGCATACTTCAAACTCGCTTCCAAAGGGCTAGGATTCGAATTCGAAAAAAGCGTGGAATACATGAAGGACATGGCACGCAAAGCGTATGGCAAATTCGGCGACAAAGTCGTAGACATGAACATGCAGGCTGTTGACCAAGGACGCGACAGGCTGGAAGAGGTGGACTACACTCTAAACAAAAGCCAAGCAGATCTAGAACAACACGCCGAAATAGCGTTCGCACTAAACGCACATGCCTCCGGTAGCGATGACAAATTTATCCGCGAAACAACAGCCTACCTTGTCTCCGAAAGGGGGGAAGAGCTAGCAATGTCAGCACTACCTCTCGACGGCAAATACCCCACCGGTACATCCAAACTAGAAAAACGCGATATCGCAATGCAAATACCAATTTGGGACGAAGAACTATGCATCCAATGTGGTGACTGCTCATTCATCTGCCCACATGCCGCAATACGCACAAAAGCATACTCCAACGACGAACTCGAAGGGGCACCATCAAAATTTAAGTCGCTCAAGGCGAAAGGCAAAGGGTTCGACAACATGTCCTACACCGTGCAAGTGTCGCCACTGGACTGCACAGGGTGCAACCTCTGTATCGAAGCTTGCCCCGTAACAAGCAAAACCGATCCAACACGCAAAGCCATCAACATGGCTAGCCCCATTGAGCACAAAGAGGAAGAAACAGAAAACTTCGACTTCTTCCTAACACTAAGCGAGCCACCGGCTGAGCTCATCAACCTCGCTTCGGTCAAAGGCTCTCAGCTCAAAACACCACTATTCGAGTTTGCATCAGGTGCTTGTGCCGGTTGTGGCGAAACTCCGTACGTCAAACTACTCACACAACTATTCGGCGACAGACTAATGATTGCCAACGCAACAGGGTGCTCATCCATTTACGGCGGAAACCTACCCACATCGCCCTACACATGCAACTCTGAAGGGTACGGACCATCGTGGGGCAACTCACTGTTCGAAGACAATGCTGAGTTCGGTTTCGGCATGAAAATTACCGTGGACACCATGGGCAAAGATGCTCTACGTTGCCTCCATGCACTAAGGAGCTCCATCGGCAATGACGAACTTTGCGACGCAATCGCCAACGCAAAACAAGACTCCAGCGACGACATCGCACAACAACGCAAACGTGTGAGCGAATTACGTACCATTCTAGAAAAGCTCAACACTGAAGAGGCAACAAACCTGCTCTCACTCACCGACTTCCTTGTGCGGAAATCGTTCTGGATGCTCGGAGGCGACGGATGGGCATACGATATCGGTTACGGCGGACTCGATCACATCTTCTCCACATCCGAAAACTTCAACGTACTAGTAATGGACACAGAAGTGTACTCCAATACTGGTGGTCAAGCCTCCAAATCCACACCGTTCGGTGCAACAGCCAAGTTTGCCGCTGATGGTAAGGTTTCGTTCAAGAAGAACCTAGGTATGATGATGATGACTTACGGTCATGTGTATGTTGCTTATGTTTCACTTGCGAACTCCACTCAGCTGCTCAAAGCTATGCTCGAAGCAGAAGCATACGACGGACCATCCCTGATTATCGCTTACTCCACATGTATCGAGCACGGTATCGACATGTCTAAAGGTGTTGAGCACCAGAAGGTTGCCATCGAAACAGGTTACTGGCCACTGTTTAGGTTTGACCCACGTTTGATTGGTAGCAAGAAGTCGCCACTGCAACTGGATTCCCGTTTGGGCAAAAAGCATGTTAGTGAGTTTTTCGCCATGGAGAACAGGTTCCGCACAACGGCTAAGAAGCACAAAGACAGTTTTGACGCACTGACAGATGTTGCGGACAAGCATTACAAGGATCGCTTCCAGTACCTGAAAGATTTGTCAGCTTTGTATAAAGCTCAAGGTGAGTCAGCGGATTCACCTGAAGGCAAGTAATGGGTTTAGAGTGTCGTTTGTTTACTATGAGTAAATAATGGTTGCGACGAAAAGGGGGGGGGTAGTGCTGTGAAAAGCCTGCCCCCTTTTATATTGAGCTATATTATTTTGTGAGTGGTTGCTGTTTTGGTTGTTAATTTCTCTTGCAATAACAATTTTTTAGGTTTATAACACTAGGATAGGTTCTGTTTGTATTTATAAAAACATTATTTTATTTAGGTTCGAGCACTCCCACCGTAGCTCAACAATTTTGTAGGAGATGCCATGATTTGGACAAGACATATCCCCCGCCCCCGCGTAATTCGTGAGAATCCCCAGCTGTCGAAAACAGTATTGCTGATGGCTGCTCCAGCCGTTGCTGACATGTTGTTGCGTACGCTTATAAGTTTTGTTGACGTTGTAATGATAGGTCAGTTTTTGGGTAAGGAGGCGTTGTCGGCTAGTGGTTATGCGAACTTGTTGATGTACACGTCCATGTTTACTGTTATCGGTTTCAATTACGGTGCGGCGGCGATTATTGCACGTTACTACGGTGGAGGCAAGTTGGTTAAGCTTCGTCGCGTTATTTCGGAGAATTTCAGTCTCAATATATTTGCTTCTATTCTTTTGGTATTGGTGTTGCTTCCGATTATATCTGTTTTGGTGATGCTTTATCGTTTTGAGCCTGTTGTTGAGTCTCTGTATCTTTCTTATGTTTACATTGTTTTGTTGTCGATTCCGGCATTTTTCATACTATTTTCAGGTGCGATAACCTTGCGTGCATTGGGTAATACTAAGTTGCCCATGCAGATTGCTGTTGTTGCTATTGCGTTCAATATTGTTGGTAACTATGTTTTGATAACGGGTTTTTGGTTTTTTCCAGAGTTGGGTGTTAAGGGTGCTGCTATTGCCACTGTTTTGGCTAGGTATTTGGAGGCGTCAGCATATTTGTACATATTTTTTGTTCATAAGGGTGTTACTCGTATAAAGGTTCGTTTGATGCGTCCGACACGTGGTATTAGTGGTCAGGTGTTGCGTTTGGGGGTACCGACTATTGCTGAGGAGTTCATGGTGAATTTGTCGATTAATGTTTTGTTGGTGATGTTGGCAATCCACCTTGAGACAGCTTCGGAAGCGGCTTTGCCTATGTTGTTGAATATTGAGTCGTTATCGTTTATGCCGGGTGTTGGTTTGGCCATAGCGTCGGCGGCGTTGTGTGGTCAGTCTTTGGGTGCGGGTGACAGTCAGCGTGCGGTGTTGGTTGGTCGTATAGCTAGTGTTTATGCGATTACGTGGGGACTATTGATGACCGTCTTGTTTTTGTTTGCTGGTAGTTATATTTTGTTGGTGTACACCTCTGATGCTGAAGTTTTGGCAGCGGCTAGGATACCGGTGTTGATTTTCGCGATTAATCAGCCTTTGTTGATTTATGTGATTTTGATGACAGGTTTTATTCGCGGTTCAGGTGCGACCAAGGTTGTGATGTTGACGACAACTCTTCGCCAGTGGGTTTTCGTGTTGCCAGTAACAGGTATTGTTGCGTCCACGTTTGACTTGGGTTTGGAGGCGTTTTATATTGGTGAGTTTTTCGGTTTTGGTGTCTTTGCGGTGATTTTGTATGTTTATTTCAGGCGTGGTAGTTGGTTGCGAGTAAAGATTCGGTAAGACCTTTCGGGTTTATGTCTGGGGTTTTATGTTTAGGTTTGGGATGCGGCAGTCGTTGGGGTGGTTGATGTTTGTGGCGGCGGTTCCGTCGATTATTGCCATGACTTTGCGTGTGATGACGGGTATGACAGACACGATCATGGTTGGTCGCATGATAGGTGTTGAGGCGTTGGCGGCAGTTGGTTATTCGAACATTGTTCTTTCGGCAGCACTCACACTATTTTCATTCAACCACGGTGCCATGGCGATTATGGGTCGTCATCATGGTTCTCAAAACCGTGAAGGTTTCCGTCTGGTTGCCCTCCACACCATTGCCATTAATATTGGTATCTCCATTTTTGTTATTTCGGTGCTCCATTTTTCATTGGGCAGTATCGCTTCTTTGTACGGATTTGAGGGTGAGGTGCGAGATAATTTCATTTCATATTCGAAGATTGTATCATACTCTGTGATACCGATGGGGATAGCGTTTGCGGGTGGTTTTATCTTTCGTTCCTTGGGCAACACCATGATATCCATGAATCTGACCATTGTTACGGTGGTTCTGAATATTGTGTTGAACTATGTATTTATTGTTGGTTGGTGGTTGTTCCCTGAGATGGGGGTGAATGGTGTAGCGTTGTCGACATTGATTAGTCGTAGTATGAGTGCTTCCATATTTTTTTATTTATTATTTGTGAGCAGGTCGTCTTTGCGGTTGAGTTTTTTTGGTGATTTCCATTTTTCGCCCCGTTTATTTTTGCAAATAGGTAGGTATGGTACTCCAACGGCAACAACGGATATGTTTACTGAGGGTTCAGCGGTGGTTGTGTCGTTTATGGTTGCGACATTGGGGACGAGTAGTATCGCCCTTGTGCCGATTTTGGCTAGTATGAAGGGTTTTTCAGCGATGCCGTCGTTCGGATTTGCGTTGGTTGCGTCGGTGTTTATTAGCCATGCACTTGGTGCTGGCAACAGAGAGCGAGTTCGTGATGTTTTGCGTGTTTCCATTATTATGATTACGACGTGGAGTATTATTACGATGGTTGTGTTGCTGTTGTTTCAGCGTCAGTTGGTTGGTATTTTCACTTCTGATGCGGGGTTAATGTCTCTTGCAACGGCCCCCTTGGTTCTTTTGGCATTGAATCAGTTTTTTGTAAATTATTTGGTACTGATGCGTAATGTGGTTACGGGTGCTGGTAATACGTTTATTGTTATGGTTGTGAATATTGTACGTCAGTGGTTTTTGGTTTTGCCTATGATGTTCCTATTTTTGTATGTGTTTCGGATGGGTTTGTCGAGTTTGTATTTGGCTGAGTTGTTGGCGTTTGGTTTGGTATCGGTGTTTTACACGTTATATTTGTGGCGTGGTCGTTGGGTACGCGAGATTACGTAGTTGAGTTATTTTTGCCGTTTATTTTTAGAGTTTGTTGATGATTTCCACACGTTCGGTTAGTCCGAGTTTGGTGTAGATTTCGATAAGGTTTTCTTTTGCTTGTGTTTTGCTGACTTTGTCTGTTGTTGTGTAGAATGCTAGTAGGTAGTTTGCGATTGCTTTTGTGTGATCTGTATTTCGTTCGGCGAGTTGTGCCCTTAGGAAGTATCCTTTTGCTCTGGTATTGGCGTCGTCGGAGTTTTCGAGTACTGGTAGGTAGTTGACGTTTTGTGCTAGTTCGAAGAGTGGTACAAGTAGGAGGAATTTTTGTATCCCTTTGTTGTAGAGGTTTTGGTCTTTGTCGGCGAAGTAGTTTGCTGAGTCGAGTAGTAGTCTTGGGTTGTCGCTAAGGTTTATGACTTTTTCGTTAGCGAGGTATTCGAATTCGGGGTATTGTCTTAGTTGTTGGTATGTTTTGAGGCTTGCTTCAGGGTTGATGTGTTCGTTGCAGAGAGCGTTGTAGTAGAGTAGCGGTGCTTCGTCGTTTTTTTTGTATGAGAGTCCTGTTTGGACATCAGCTAGGCAAGCGTTGTAGTTTTGCAGTTGGTAGAACAGTTCGGCTCTGACAACATATGCACCTCGTATTGCTTCCGGTTTTGAGTAGTCGTCGAAGAGGGTGTTGACTAGTTGGAATGCTTCGTTGATGAGGTTGCTTTTGGTGAAGAGTGTAGCGGCTTTCATTAGGTAGACTTCTCGGTTGTCGATATTTTTGTTTGTGAGCAGTATTGTTGTGATGTCTTGTGTGGCGTTGTATGCTGTAACGTTGCTCCAGATATTTATCATGCTATCGATACCCATTGGGGTGTTGGAGTTGTTTGTTGTTGCGATTGCTTTGTAGTATCGGTAAGCGTTGTTGTATTCCCCTATTGAGTGGTATGAGTATCCGAGTAGTAGTGCGATGTCGGAGTCGAGTTGTTTGCTGTTGATGTTGTTCCCGAGAGCGATTGTTTTGTTGTAGTTTTCTTTGTTGAAGAAGTATTTCATTCCGAGTTTGGTGTATGTTGTGTTGGTTTTGATGTGTGTGTTGAGGTATTTTAGTCCGAGTTTTTCGTTATTTTGTGTGAGGTAGCAGTCAGCGATGGCGTAAGATGTTGTTTCGGAGTTGAAGGTATTATTTTTGGCGATGTTGATAACGTTGTTGCATTTGCCTAGTCCGTAGAAGCTGAGTAGTTGAATATTTGTGGTTATGTTTGTTAGGTTAGAGTTGTGTATTGTTTTAGCGGTGTTAAGGGCTGTGACGTATTTGCGTTGTTTTAGTTGTGTGTAGGATCTGACTAGGTTGCAGCTGTCTGTTTTGCAGTCGTCGATGATGATGCTGCTTTCCACTGTTTCGTTGTTGTTGAAGAGAGCGAGAGCGAGTAGGCTTTTTGCTTTCCAGTAGTTGTTGTTTCGTTTGTTGGTGTTGTCTAGGAATGTGTAGAGGTATTTTTTGGCGATTTCGTTGTTGTCGATTAGTAGGCATTCGCCGAGTAGTAGGTTTAATTCGAGTGGTATTCGGGGCATATTTGTGTTGATGTAAGTTATGGCGTCCGTGCATTGTAGTTTGGAGATTAGTTTTAGTGTGTTTGCGGTGTCCATGTATGTTTGTGTGATAGTGGAGCTTTGTTTGTAGATGGTGTTGACGATGGTTTTGTTGAGGTTGTTGTTGAATTTGTATTGGTAGTAGGTGTAGATTTCCATGTAGTCTTGGTTTTGTTTTTGGAGTGATTTCAGGATAGCGTCGTTGTTTTTGTTGAGCGTGGTTGTATTTTTGGTGTTGTTTGCTGCGAGTGTGATGGCGAGTTTTGTTTGGGCAGTGTTAGTTAGTTTGCCATTTGGGATTCTGAGTATGTATGATTCTAGGTATGTTTTGTTTCCGAGTATTGCGGCACTATCCAGTACGATGTCGTATGTATTTGGTGTGTTGAATTCGCGTCCGTAAGTTAGCACTTTGTCGTATTTTTGTGTAAGGTAGTATCCTTTTGTTTTGAATTCGTTGAGTTTTGGATTTTTCAGCAGTCGTTTTTTGATTTCGGGGTTATTTTTTTCGATATTTTTCAGTTCGTTGAATTTGCTGTTTACGAGTAGGTATTGTAGGTATGAGGCTGTTGCGTAGTCTGAGGTTTTGCTTGGGTAGAGGTTGAAGGATTTGAGGAACAGGTTGAAATTGTTATTTTCCACCGCGTATTGTGCAAGTGCATCGAGTGCGATGAGGTTGAAGTTATGTTTGGTGATATCTTTGCTGTCAGGTTTTTGTGCAAGGTTGCTGAGTATGGCAGTGCCTGCGTTGTAGGATCCTTGTTGTAGGAGTGCGATGCTGTAGAGTAGGCTGAGTTCGTCGCTGTATTGGTTTAGAGAGGAGTTGAGGTTTTCGTTATTGTAGGAGCTAACAACTTCGCCATATTTTCCTCGTTGGAATGAGACGATAATGCTTCGCCGTAGGTCGTCGATGCCACGAAGGTTTCGACGCATGTAGGGTGTATCGTTTACGAGGTTGCTGAGTGATTCTTTGTACGTTTTGTAGTTGGATTCGTATCCTTGTAGGTTGGTGGTGAGTGTTTCGATGGTGTAAGCTGCTTCTGGGCTTGCGGTGTTGGGTTGGTATCTGTTGTAGTTGGATAGTTGCGATCCGATGATAGCGTCTTTGATATTTTTCGGTTCGATGGCGTATGCGTTGCTGAGCAGTAGTGTTGCGAGTATGGCTAGGGTTAGAGTTCTTGCAATGGGTAAGCGTCTTCTGGCGTGTTGCGATGTGCCTCTGTTTAGTTTGTTTTCGTCTGATATTTTGTCATCTACAACCACGCAAGTAGCCTCCTGTTGTTAGTATTTCTTGAAATCTTGTTTGAGTAGTTTGTTTAGTGTTTCATGGTCGGTGAAGTCGATTTTCGAAGGTGAGACGGTGATGTAGCCGCGAAATAGTTCTAGGTCGTCGGTATTGGGTCTCATGTCAGCCATGTCGTTGTGAATGGTTCGTGAGTCGTACCAGTAGTATTTTTCACCTTGTGGGGATAAGTTTACTTCGTAGTTTGCTGAGTAGTTGTTTTTGCTAAAGCTAGTAAATTTCCAACCTTTGATGTGTTCTTTTTTGAGTGGTGGCACGTTGATGTTGAAGAAGGGAACTCCTGTGATGTTGAGTTGCGGCATAATCTCTGTGATGAAGAACATGACGAAGTTGGCGGCAACACTGAAGTTTCTGTTGTTGGAGTCGATGCTAGCTAGGATATTGGGATCGATTCCGTCAGGGATATTGTCGTCGCCAGTGGCTTTGATTCCGAACCCTGTGAGCAGTGATACGGCGATGGATGGTATGCCAGCTTTTGCACCAGCTTCAGCAGCGGCGTATGTTCCTGACAGCAGTGAGATGGTGGAGAAGTTCCCCCCATCGTTGATTCCTGAGATTAGTATGTTCGGTTTGTTGGTTACGATACGATCTAGTGCGATGTTTACGCAGTCCACAGGTGTGCCATCGACTGATACGCCTTCGAGGTTACCGTTTGCGTCATGGTGGTCGTAGTGTTTTATGGGTTCGAATATGGTAACGCTGTGGCTTTTGGCACTCATGTGTTTGTGTGGTGCGACGTAGATTGCTTCCATACCGTTGTGTTTGTTGACTTCATGGAGCATGGCTCTTAGTCCGGGTGCGTCGTAGCCGTCGTCGTTTGTGAGTAGTATGTTCATGATTATTGTTCCTTAGCAACTTTGCGAGCTTTGATGATGAAGGCGGAGTGATTGTATGTCCACATTTCGGGTCGTACCGCACGTCCTGAAACTTTCCATGGTCTGAGTATTAGTTCGAAGGTTTCGATTTCTCGAAATATTCCTGATGCTTCCAATGCGTCCACGTATTTGGATACTTGTATGATGGATGGTAGGTATGACACAACAATGCCGCCGTCTTCCAGGGAGTTGTGCATGTGTGGGATAACCTGCCACGGTTCGGGTAGGTCAAGCATGATTCGTTCGAAAGTTTCTTCAATTCCGTCGTAGATATCACGTACTTCCACACGGTGCATTTTGTCTAGTGGGAGTGGTATTTTGGAGCTTTCGACGAGGTATTGGCGAATAAATTTTTGTGATTGTAGTGCAAAGTCCTCACGTTTTTCGTAGCTGACGAGTAGTCCGTCGCCACCGATGGATTGCAGTATTTTGATGGATAACGCACCCTGTCCGATACCTGCTTCCAAGACTTTTGCCCCGGTGAAAATATCTCCCCAAGTCATCATAACGGAGGAGTCTTTGGGGTAGATGATTTGTGCGTTACGTTTGATATTCATTACGAAGTCGGAGTAGGTGAGGGAGAATGCGAAGTAGGGGTGTTTTTTGGAGGTGAGTACGCGAGCACCGTCGCCGGAGCTGCAGATACTTTCGTGGGTGATGGTTCCGTACTGAGTATGGAATACGCCGTCCTCTTTGAGTGGTACGAGGTGTTTGTGCCCCTTTTCATTTACAAGTACAATGGTGTGTCCGTATTGAAATGTCATTCGTGTGCCTCGGTTTGCTATAAATTGTGTTAGGTGGGGCTTGTGCGTTACGACTAGGTGCTCAGCCAATCCCTGTGGAGCCGAACCCTCCGCTACCACGCTCTGATGCAGTAAGGGGTTGGACTGTGGAATCCGCAAACGTTGCTCGCAAGACGGGAGCAACGATGGCCTGTGCAAGTCGGTCACCTTTTTCGTAGCGGAAAACTTCTTGGGAGTGGTTGATGGCGATGAGTCCGATTTCGCCCCTGTAGTCGCTATCGATGGTTCCGGGGGTGTTGAGCATGGTGATACCTTTTTTGAGGGCAAGACCGCTACGGGGTCGTATCTGTATTTCGTACCCTTGTGGTATCTCCATACGTAGCCCTGTGGCGATGAGAACACGTTGACCGGGGTTGATGACGCCACCGTTTAGTGCGGAAATATCGGCACCAGCAGCCTCTGTGCTCCCGTAAGTGGGGAGCTTGGCGTTGGGGGCACGGTGTACGCGAATGGTGACCTGTTCGTCAGCGGTGTGGGTAGTGTTGGTGTTAGCGGTAGTCTTGGCTGTTGGGGCAGTGGGGTGAGGGTGTTGGAAGCCGCCGTGTGAGTCGTGTGAGTCGTATGTGCCGTGTGTGCTGTGGGACTCCAATGATGCCAAGAGGTGGTTGAGGATACTGCGGGCATGGTCAACGTTTACAGTACGGAGTTCGCCGTTGCCATCATGACCGTTACCGTTACCGTTACCGCTGAGATGGTCATTGTTCAGATGGCTATGTCTGTTGTTGTCGTTATTTTCCGTTGTTGCCGATGATGATGGTCTTGCGAATGTGTTGTGTAGTAGGTTGGCGAGGTCTTCCATGTTGTATTTGTCGTCTAGCGAGATGGGTTGTTGGTAGAGGTGTTGGGTTGTGTATTTGTTCATGGTTTCGTTGGTGGTAAGGTTCATTGTTGTTCTCACATGTTTCGTATTGGTTCGTTACGTGTTCATTTTATAATACAGGCAAGGCGTCTTTTTTTCAATATAATTGTTCCACAAAGACGTCGCCGTTGTTAATGGAGTTGTACATCGTGCAGTCTTGGTAGAAGTAGCAGGCGTTGTAGGAGGCTTCCTTGGCTTTTTGTTGGTAAAACAGGTGGTTGTCACTTTCCAGAGCTCCGTAGAGTGTGTACGCTAGGGATAGGGCGTTGTAGGAGTATGCTGAGCCGCCGAAGGTAGCGATGATGGATAACTGTTGCTCCACCGCTTTTCGGAACTCTTTCGCTTCCATGTAGTTGTATGCGAGGTGGTTTTGGAATGCAACTTCGTTGGGCACAAGTTTGATGGCTTGTTTGTCGTCCTCCACCGCGTCGTTAAAGTATTTTGCGTTGCTAAGTATGACTGCACGCAGGTAGTAGAGTATGGCGAGTTGCATGTTGGTGTCTAGGGGGTGCACCTTGCGAAGGGAGGCATCCGACAGACCGCCGTTGGGGATTAGGTTAAGTACCTGTTTTTGCAGGTTGTAAAAGCATGTCATCCCTGTTTTTTGGGGTGTGAGTAGTGGCAGGTTGGCGGTTGCTGTTGTGGTTGCTGTTGTGGTTGCTGTTTTGTATGAGTTGATTAGCCCTGTGGTGGTATTGTAGGCTTGGGAGTGTCTGCCGGCAAGGGTTTGAGCCATGGCAAGTCCGTAGTAAGTGCACGGGGCGATGGGGGCGTCAAAGAGGGTGTTGGCAGTGTTGGCAGTGTTGGCAGTGTTCGGTTGGGTTAGAGCCTCTTCTTGGAGTTTCAGTGAGCGGTTGAGGCTAGTGATTGCCGAGTAGTAGGAGCCAGACAAGAGGTAGGCTATGCCAGACAAAAACTGAATACGACTGTCGTAGGGTTCCAGCACAGATGCCTCTTTCAGGATTTTGAGTGCAGTGTTGTAGTGTCCCTGTTCGATATGCAGGTACGCGAGCACAAGTTGTGAGTCGGTGGTATTGTCGAATTGTGCACCATAGGTGGCAAGTTCGCGTGCGTCAAGGGTGTTTGGAAGTTTGGGTGGTTGCCAGTTGTGTGCTGTTGGGGATTGTGAATCGGTGATATTGTTGCGTTTGGGCATAGTCAGTTTGGGCACAATAATAGGTGTGCTATTTAAAGCACTTTGTGAAAGTTGATGAACAGCCACGTCGGACTGATCAACAATATCTTTTCCACGTATCTCCTTCAGATTCGCAACACGTCTGCTATTAGGGCTAATGTCCGTGTCGGCAAAGGAGGTATTGGAGGTTAAAGTTAGTGCTGCTAAAAACAGGAACGGCAATAGCAATATCAATCGAAATATCAATCGCAATAGCAATGCAGAATAGTATGCAGAATAGTATGCAGAGCAATATGCAGAAGGAACCCGTAAAGAGCAGTCAGATAATGTCTTGAAAGACACACACACCTCGTTGCTCAAATATGTATAGTACACCCAGTACAAATAGTACTATATACTTAGAGGTATGCAATATCAATAAAAAATTCTATTTTTTTTGAAAAAAGCGGCTATTTTCTGTCGAAAAGGGCGGGATCCGTCCACCTATGCGTGTTGTGACAGCTCTGACAATAGTTGTCCTCAAAACTACGAACATCGTATGACAGGTTGTCCGACAAACGCTTGGAAATATCGAGCTGGATACGTGCTTTTTGGCGTAGGTAACTTTTACCGAAAAACCGGTCGATACTCGCCTGATCACTGTGGCATGAAGCACAAGTTTCCTCAAGCTGCTCATAAGAGGAGAAGAATGCGTTAAACTTCTGTGCAGAGCTACGCCAGTTATTGCTCAGGGATGCTACAACCATCCCCTTGAGGTTGCTGTTTACGAAGTCCATGTACGACTTGTATGTGTAGACCTGCTTGTTGTAGTTGCTCAAAATGGTTGTGTTTTTGTCGACGAAGTTGGAGTAGAACACACGTTTTGTGTTGGCAAGATTGACGGTGTGGCAGGAATCGCACGAAACAACGACGGCATTGTAGAGGGTGGATACCTGACCGATATCCCTGTTTGCGGAGTCGTTGCTGTTGATAATCTTCAGTAGCTCCACGTAGGTGCGATCGCGTTCGTAGTCCTTCCACTCAGGAACCATGGCGTTGGCTCTTTGGTTGAGAAAGCTGAGTGACAATGACCACTTTTCGATTGTCGCCCAATCGCCTCGATCGATACCATCCTTGAGGGACATCAAAGCGATCTCCTGATTACGCATGTTGTTGTAAAACTCGTAGTTGTGGGAGTATGGTGGGTAGTACTTGCGAAGGGAGTCGGGGATACTCGTTTGAGCGGCAATACCCATTGCCATCGTCGCAAGAACAATAATAAGGAAGATAGCGTATTTTTTCATAATTTGTGCACCAAACTGAGATAATTGTTTAAACGCCGAGGCAGTTGCTCAAGCCGAGACAGTTGCTCAAGCCGAGACAGTTGCTCAATAAAAATAATATCAGGTTTTTGAAATATATTCAATAGCGTAGAGGAGCGTCATGGAGCGTCATGGAGTTTGTTGAGCAAAAAATATGCCATGTAAACATAAAAATAAGGAATTAATGTGCGGGGTGTAGCAACTAAGCCCTAAGTCGATGGTATCATTTCGCGGTAAAAGGTGGTACTAAACAATAAATATTAAAAAAGTATTCAGGGAATATTTATTATTGTTGACTAAGTGCAAATTATGCGGTATTGTGTTAATTGGTGATGAGCCGACTGTGAGCTACCGGCGAGCTAGTGAATGGGTTGCCGAAATAGGTTGCCGAGTGATTTAACGATAAGTTACTAAATTTTTAGCTTGCTGTATGCTTGCGGTGCCCGTAATCTACAATACCCCCTTGACATAAGTTAGGGGAACAATTATAATCGGTATTGTTAATATTATGGTCTTTTGTTGCACTGGTCAGAGGGGTTTTCTTAACGATTCAATATTGTTGTAGTAATAAAATAGTCTTAGTTTATTGAAGAGGGTTCGTCTATGTTCGGATATTTTGGTGTTGAGGTTTATGGTTTGGCTCGCTTTGGGTCTAGTTGCATGCGTCATGTTATTGCTTTTAGCGTTGCTGTTGCCCTGCTCTTATTCACGTTCTCTTTTGCCCCGTCAGTTTCGTTGGGCAAAACCACCGATGCACGTGCACTGGAGATATTGAAGGGTGTGGACAACTTATTTCGCTCCGAAACCACTAAAGGCAAGGCAACGATGACCATTCATAACTCTAGGTTTACCCGAACCCTATCCCTACGCACTTGGAGTGAAGGTACGGACAATTTTATCGTCATGGTTGACCAACCTAGGATCGATAGGGGCACAGCAACCCTAATGGTTGATGACCTTGTTTACAACTACCTCCCTAAAACCGACAGAATTATCAAAGTGCCATCATCCCTCATGGACGACGGCTGGATGGGGAGTGATATCACCAACAACGACCTTGTTGAGTCGAACACATTTACTGAAGACTACGTTTGTGAGGTGACGCGGGACGATCGTGTTGAACAGACCTTGCAGTGCATCCCCGACAAAGATTCTGCAATCATCTGGGATAAGGTGGTTCTTCATGTATCGCCTAAGACCGGACTCCCTGTGACCGAAGAATACTACGACGATCTCGGTGAGATTGTGCGTGTTAAGAAGTTTTCTGATGTGCAGGAGATTGATGGGAAGCTAACCCCTCTTCGTATTGTTGCTACCAATGAGTTAGTGGAGGGTCAGTACACTGTTTTTCAGTACGATTCGCTAGTGTTTGATACTCCGATTGCTCGCAACTTCTTCTCGTTAACTAACATTCGTCGCATACGCTAGAGTTTCGCGGGCTGGCTCCTTGTTTCTGGCGTTGCTGTGACTGGTGTCGTCGTTGGCATGGTTCTTCGTTGCCACGAAATTATTCTTAGTAAAATATTCCCATGGATAGCTATTTTTATTATATTTTGTATTGACATGGCCCCTTGTTGTTAGTTAGTATAATAGTTATTATGAGACAAGTTCCATTTATTGCAGCACGAAATGTTTTGCGTAACCCTACTCGGAGTAGTATTATGGTTGTGGCTGTTGCTATTGCGACGGCTTTGATTATAGTATTCCAGTCCTTGATTAGTGGTTTCATTTTCAAAACTGAGGATGACCTCACCGATATTATCGGTAAGATTGCCGTACGTTCAAACTTATTTAGCGATACCAACAGTATTTATGAGCCTATTTTGGCTAATGAATCTTACATAGCCCTTGCTGAGTCTGAGGGTATTTCTTATTCTGTGCGTAGTTATGCTTCCGGTCTTGGTTCGTCCGATACCCTCTCCACTGGTGTTGCTATTGTTGCGGTGAACCCCGCTGATGAGTCCAGCACAACTGTTGTTCCCAACAGCGTTCTTCAGGGTGAATTTATCTCGGATGATGATCCTAAGGGGATAGTTGTTGGTCGTGTTCTTGCACAGTATCTCAATTTGAGTCTTGGTAGCGAACTAGTATTTCTCGGATCTGCTTATGATGGTTCTTTTGCCAATGAGATCTATCATGTTCGTGGTATTTTTGGTCCTTTGAACGAGGAGTCTGATCGCGTTGCTGTTTTCATGCCACGTATTGAGTTTCAGGATCTATTTCGCACAAACGATCTCCCCCATGAGATTGTTTTCAATATGCCTTCGGTTGCTTTGGAGCCGTTTTACGATAAGCTTGTGGCTTTGAATGGTGAGCTTGGCAATGTGGATGAGATTTTGCGTTGGTACGAGTCGAATCCCTCCCTTAATCAGATGTTTCAGCTTCTTGACGGTTTTGTTTATTTATATGTGGTGATTTTCGGTCTTGCGGTTGCCATCGGTATTCTCAATTTGATGATTATTTCGGTAAATGAGCGTATTCGCGAGTACGCAATTATGAGTGCGTTGGGCACACGTCCCCACTACTTATTTATAATGACGTCCCTTGAGGCGTTATTTGTGTCATCTGTGGGTATTGTTGTTGGCATAGCGATTGCGATACCGATTAATGTTTACATCAAGATTGTTGGCATAGATTTCTCCAACGTGCTGCCTGTTGTTTCATTGGGTGGCGTTTACTTCGATCCGTTGCTGTACGGCGCTGTTGTTCCGTCTCTTTACATTACGGTGCCCTTGTCGATTATGGGTATCGTTTTGGTGACGTCCCTTTATCCTGCCTGGAAGGTTTTACGTATTGATACTGTCAGGGGGTTGCAGCATGGCTAGACCCGAGAGTAACTTGGAAGGACGCATCGATAAGGATAAGAATAAGCATAATCATAATCATAATGGTAGCGGCAGCCATAGCGATTCCCATTCGTCAGTGCCGTCATCAGCGTCAGTGCCGTCGTCAGCGTCGGTGCCGTCATCAGCGTCAGCGTCAGTGCCGTCATCAGCGTCAGCGTCAGTGCCGTCATCAGCGTCGGTGCCGTCATCAGCGTCAGCGTCAGTGCCGTCATCAGCGTCAGTGCCGTCATCAGCGTCAGCGTCAGCGTCAGTGCCGTCATCAGCGTCAGTGCCGTCATCAGCGTCAGCGTTAGTGCCGTCATCAGCGTCAGCGTCAGCGTCAGTGCCCCACAAACCCAAGGGCACCGAGCAACATGGTGGCGTTGGCAGCAACCTCGCCATGATCTTCCGCTTGGCAATACGTACCATGGTGCGTAACAGGCTTCGCTCCCTTGCGATTATACTAACTCTTGCTGCTGGTATGGCGTTTACCATGGTTTGGCTTAGCCTCGGCGAAGGTTTTTTCCACAAGCTCATCTCTGAAAACATAAAGGCGACCGAGGGTTTTGTTGTTGTTCAGAGTCCTACCTACTACGAGTATCCGTCCAACGGCAACACCATTAATATTTCTGCAAGTGAGTTGGATGAGATTGCGAATATCAAGGGTGTTACTTATGTGAAGCCGTATGTTTTGGCAACGGGTGTGGTTCAGTCGCCATACAATACCAAGAGTGTTTCCATTCGTGCCACAGATTTTGATATGTTCGATCAGGTTATTCCGTTGAAGAGTCGCATTGTTGACGGTCAGTTTATCGATGAGACCACGACTAATCGCATTGTTATCGGTGTTGATTTGGCTGAGAAGCTGAATCTTCGTGTTGGTAGTAGGGTTGTTGTTGGTGCTAGCGATAAGAGTGGCGAGTTGAGCATGCGATCCCTTCGCGTATACGGGATTCTTGATACAAGTGGTAGTGAGTACGATGACGGTGTTGTTTTGACCAATCGCGAGACTCTTCGATCCCTTTTGGGTATGGAGCCTGATGAGTACACTCGTATCGGTCTTGAGATAGATGCTGTTGAGAACTTACCGCGTATTTATTCGGCCATGAGCTACCTTAATACGGATACCCGCACTGTTTTCCGCTGGGATGAGATTAAGCCTGAGATAGTGTCGTTTATTGCGTTTGACAGGGCATTGGTCAAGGTTATTACGTACATGCTCATATTTTTGATAATCCTTGGTATTTTGAATATATTTCTGTTGTCTGTTTTTGAGCGTAGACGGGAATTTTCCACAATCCTCTCGTTGGGCTCTTCGCCAACCTATTTACGCTTGCAGATTTTGATCGAGGGTGTTCTTTACGGTTTCTTGGGTGCTGTAATCGGTAGCCTGCTAACGTTTTTGTTGCTAATCCCCCTTTCGCGTATCGGTGTTGATTTTGCTAAGATACTCAATTTGTCCGAAATATCGGAGCTGTTTTTCCAATTCTCCGACCTACGTGTTTACGCTAGGCTAAGTATGTCCAACTTCTGGGGAACATTTATTTATATCTGGGTGGCATCTGCCGTTTTAAATCTTGTTGGCGTGAAGAAATGTACAGATGTTGATATAACAGATAGGTCATGATAACAATTAAAGTACGCTAGTACTTGTTTATAGAGCCATGTGCTGGAATATGGTGGAGTTTGTATGAAGTCTATTATAAAGCTTGAAGGCGTGAGTAAAATTTACAAACAGGGTGATGTTGAGGTTCTTGCCGTCAACGACGTCTCTTTGGAGATAACAGCCGGTGAGCTGACTGCCATGGGTGGCCCCTCCGGTAGCGGGAAATCCACACTACTCAACCTCATCGGTGCACTGGATTCCCCCACTAGCGGCGTTATCTACGTCGATGACGACCTCACAACAGGGTACACAAGCCATCAACAAAGTGCACTACGTCGCCACAAAATGGGGTTTATTTTTCAGAGCTACAACCTTATCCCTGTTTTAACCGCCGTTGAGAATGCCGAGTATGTTCTGACTATTCAAGGGGTGCCACGCAGTGAACGTCGTGCCATGGCGTTGGAGGCGTTGGACTCCGTCGGTATTGCTGACCTGCAGAGTCGGTATCCGCGTCAACTCTCTGGCGGACAACAACAACGTGTTGCGATTGCACGAGCACTGGCTTCAAGCCCTGCGATTATCCTTGCGGATGAACCCACTGCAAACTTGGACTCAAAAACCTCGGAAAGTTTTCTGGAGCTCGTTAGTCAACTAAACAAAACAAGTGGGATTACATTTCTAATCTCCACACACGACAAAGACGTAATGAGTTATTGCGATAGATTAATATGGTTAAGGGATGGGCAAATTCACTATGATGGCAATGAAAAAGAATTTAATTTTACTACTAATTAGTACAACGATAGCTTTCGCTGCAGTGCCTGCATATGGAATAACACTAGAGTACGGAGATGGGTACTACGCAAGTATCGGCACCGACACAATGCTTGACCTGTCGACAACAAGCATTGGTATCGACTTTACCGACTACTTCGAAACACGTGCAAACAAGTTCGAGGCAGGCAACAGACTCCTTTTCGATATCGGTGGCGACTACATACGCTTTGTCGCTCAACCAACGTTGGGTGCTATCGCTTTGCAAATAAGGGAAGTTGACCCTTACGACAAGGATGGGGATCGCTTTGACGCAGTATTTATTTACGACTCCTTCCTACTAACAAGCAAGTATTTCCCCGCATACGATGCCCCCGCGAACGTTAATCGTAACGATACCACCTATCGCATTGCAGACTTTACTAAAGCTGGATACCTCCCCAACGGAGCCGGTATTTACTACTTCGACATGGACTGGCTTTACCTAAACATCCCATCACCATACTTTAACCTCAAGGTTGGTCGCCAACCCGTTGGGCTCGGTACATCAAACGTGTACTCACCCTTGGACGTCTACAATATCTACCTCAACTCCGAATACCGCTACGGAATCGACGTTATGCGTATGGATATCCCTGTGGGGCTCTCCGAAATAAACGTTGTCTACGGACTATCCACCAACGAAAGTAGCAAAACCATCATGGTACGCTCCAATCTTAATGCCGAAGCTGTGGACGTTCAGCTCCAAGGTGGCACCATCAATCGTTGCGGACTGCTAGGTACGGACGTGGGCTACCTCTGCAAGATAACTCGAAGCAACTACGGCGGTGGCTCCCTGGAAAAACACTTCTACTCCTTCGGATTCTACGTCGAAGGGGCTATGCACCAAATATCCTACTTCAATAGCGGTGCAAACGAACTCTCTGACTCTGAATCCAACTTCCTCAATCGGGAGGTAAACTTTACTGCACCAGAGGGGAAACCGAACGGAAACCCACTCTTTTACCAGGTATCAACAGGGACGGAATATTCCAGCGGCAACCTGAGACTCACAGCTGAATACTACTTCCAAGACTCCGCCAACAAAGCCATGGAAGATGTTTTGGAAGAGGTCAAAGGCTCCGAGGACGATGAAGATGTGGATATCGACGCCAAGGTTGTCACCGCCGGCATTGAATACGAACTGTACTCACGATTCCGATTCAAATCGTCCTACTCGTACGTTCCAACCGACAAATCTAGCCAATTCTCAGCACACGCCGAATACCTCATCAATAACTACTTCAATGTTGGCGTAACCGCAGAAACCAACAGAGGTAGCTTCAAAGATGTGTACCCCACAAATGCAACATCGTTTGCAACGGCTCTGAATGTATACTTTTAAGGAACACAAACATATTAGCCCGTTGAGGTGCAGTAGTAATGATGCATAGCAGTCACAGTAGTAGCGGCAGTAGCGGCAGTAGCGGTAGCAGTCACAGCAGTAGCGGTAGCAGTCACAGTAGTCGCGGCAGTAGCGGTAGCAACAACGCGAGGAACGTCGAAACCCTAGACGCACTTTACGCTAACCTACAAACTCGCCCCTTTATTCTTGCGGGCACCTGTGTCATCGAAGACTACGACATCATGAGCCAAGTTTGCGAGGTGATGGTGGAGCTTTCTGCTAAATACGGGTTTGTTTATGTGTTCAAGAGCTCATTCGACAAGGCGAACCGAACGTCCATCAATTCCCATCGTGGTCCGGGGTTGGATGCAGGCTTAGAGGTGTTGTCCAAGATAAAAACACAGTTTGGCGTTCCCATTGTTACTGACATTCACGAAAGCCATCAGGCGGACGCCATCTCAGAGGTTGCGGATATTATTCAGATACCAGCATTTTTATGTCGTCAAACCGATCTTCTTGTTGCTTCGGCGAAGACGGGTGCCATTGTGAATATCAAGAAGGCACAGTTTCTGAGCGGTGCCAACATGGTCAACCCTGTTCAGAAGGTTGTTGAGAGTGGTAATTCTAAGGTTATGCTTACGGAGCGTGGGACTATGATGGGTTACGGTGATCTGGTTCTTGATTTTCGCAACTTGATCGACATGGGCAACATGGAGTCATTGGCGAATATCCCCCTGATTTTAGATGCAACTCACAGTGTACAGAAGCCGTCGTCGTTGGGCGATTCCTCTGGTGGCAACAGGGAGTATGTTCCGTATTATGCTAACATGGCAGCGTCCATCGGTATTAAGGGGTTCTTTTTCGAGACTCACCCGAACCCTGATGTGGCATTGTCAGATGGTGCGAACATGGTTCCCCTTGGTGGTATGGACACCATGCTATCCACTGTTTTCAACACCCTCCAAGCTCAGAAGTAGGTACAACTTGTTACAACAGAGCAGTACTCCTTTTTTTGTGTAGTATTGCACTATGTTTTGCGACTACTGTACACCCTTTGTTCGGTCACTTTCGTCTATGTGTTTCCACAAAAAATCATCTTTTTGTTAACTGTTTTCAGAAAAAGCTCAAGTAAACCTTATCCTCACCGATATTTTAAGTATGGATATAAGGATTATACCCTCGGTGCAGAGTGCTTCACCTGATGGGGGTAAAAACAAACAATCTAATATTCCAGCGAAACTTACAGAGGTGCATGGGCGTGTTGTTCGTGTACGGCTTCCAGAGGCTGGGGAGGGTGATGGCACAATTTTGGTTGTGCGTACCGACCTTGGTATACGTAATGTTTCGCACTTTGCAAATAGAGACATTATTATAAAGAAATGACACCCCGTTCATTTTGTACACCCTTAAGATTTAGTTTCGTTTGGGGGGCATTTGCTCCCCGTGTTTCCCACGATCTATCTGGGTTTGCGATTTGAGTATTGGGCACCGATTGGTTGGTGTAGGGGTATGTTTGTTGTGTTTATGGTAGTGTTGTCGCTGTAGCCGCTGTGCAGTGTAGTGCTGTACGTTGTAGCGTTGTACGTTGCTGTAGTGCTATGGTTTGTAGTATTTGCCACTTGAGTTATGTATTATTATAAAGAAATGACACCCCGTTCATTTTGTACACCCTTAAGATTTGGTTTCGTTTGGGGGGCATTTGCTCCCCGTGTTTCTCTTTAGTTGGTGTTTCCTGTTTTTCGTCCGTTTTTTTTCAATTTATTTTGCTGTTATTGTGTTACACTTAGTTATATATTTAATTTTGTGTGGTTAGTCATGTTCGAGCCTAGTATTGGCGTCCGTTTGTTTCGCTTCATTTATTTCTGTTTTAGTTTTGTTCGTTTTCGTCCATTGTTGGGGTTGGTGTTTTACAAGGAGTGCGTCCATTGTTCTTCGGATGTTGGTCGTGTATCTGGCGATTCTGGTTCTGATTCTGATTCGGTGTCGTCATTGCTTACACGTTCGTCTGCAGTTTACCCCCTTTGTTCTGTTTGTATTTCGTCGGTGTCATCGGTGTTGAATTATTGTTTGCATTGCGGTCATGTTGTTCGTGGTGTTCGTGGTGTTGTTAGTCGTTGTGATCTGTGTCGTTCGTCCTCCATTGGTCGTGGTGGTCGTCTTCGTTTATATTTGGATTACACTGAGTCGTCGTATCGTTACGAGGGTTCGTTGCGGTCTTTGTTGCTTCGCAGCAAGTTTCAGTATTATTTTCACGTTCGTCATATTTTTGGTCTTCTTGTAACTCTCCACCATTTGGATGCCAACGATATTGATATTATTTGTCCGATACCGACACACATAACTCGTCGTTTGACACGTTTTCGTCATCCTAGTGTTGCGTTAGCGTCGGCTCTTTCGTTGTACACTGGTATTCCTGTTCGAACAGTACTTCGTCGCGATCGTATGACTCGTTATCAGAGTCGTCTTGTTCGATCGAATCGCAGGCATAATGTTGCGGGTGCTTTTCGTGTTGTTGCTCCAGTTTCGGGTAAGTCGGTTCTTCTTGTTGACGATATTTTGACCACTGGTGCGACGGCGAATGAGTGTGCGAAGGTGTTGAAGTCTGCGGGTGCATCTAGTGTGAAGTTGTACACCCTTGCGTGTTAGTTTATTTGTTTTTAAGTAATTGATTTTGGGAAGTAGTAGTGTTATAATCGAAGTAGAGTGGGTATATTGTTCTATTATTCTACATGGTTGTCCCTTGTAGTTTTTAGGTGGTTATTTATTCACTAATTTTCTAATTTTAGTCATGGGCAATAGCACCATGGTAGGAGGATTTCATGGCAGTACAAGTAGGTATTAATGGTTTCGGCAGGATAGGTCGCTCAGTTTTTCGTGCTATTGTGGAGCGTAAGCTTGACGTTAACGTTGTTGCAATCAACGACCTAACTGACACAAAAACTCTTGCACACCTTTTGGAATACGATTCTGTGCATGGTAGGGCAAAGTTTACGGTTGGCTACGATGATAGTAATATTATTGTTGATGGCAAAAAGATTAAGGTTCTTGCTGAGCGTAACCCAGCTGATCTTGGTTGGGGCAAACTTGGCGTTGACGTTGTTATCGAGTCTACCGGTATCTTTACCAAACGCGACAAAGCTCAGCTACACATTGATGCAGGTGCAAAAAAAGTTATCATCTCCGCACCAGCAACAGACGAAGATTTGACCCTTGTTTTCGGCGTAAATGACGGCGAATACGATAAATCCAAGCACCACATCATCTCCAACGCTTCATGCACAACCAACTGCATGGCACCCGTTGCAAAAGTAATTAACGACACATTTGGCATCGAACACGGCACAATGATGACCGTTCACTCCTACACCAACGACCAAAATATCCTCGACCTTCCTCACGGCGACCTACGTAGGGCACGTGCGGCCGGTATGTCCATCATACCCACATCCACAGGAGCAGCAAAGGCTGTTACCCTCGTTATCCCCGAACTCAAAGGGAAATTGGATGGCATGGCATTACGCGTTCCCACACCAAACGTTTCTGTTACCGAAATGATCTTCAAACTCAGCAAAGACGCTACTGCTGACGAGGTTAACGCTGCACTGAAAAAAGCATCAGAGACAACAATGAAAGGGTTCTTGGCGTACGAAGAGAAACCACTCGTTTCCATCGACTACAACGGCAACGCTTACTCCTCCACTGTTGATGCTCAGTCCACCAAAGTTGTTGGCGGTAGCCTCGTTCAGGTACTCTCCTGGTACGACAACGAATGGGCTTACTCCAACAGGGTTGCCGAGCTAACAACAAAAGTACTGTAAGGGTGGAGGCTAAAATGGTTCAAAGCATTGAAAAACTAGACCTCAAAGGCAAACGTGTGTTCATTCGCGTGGACTTCAATGTTCCCGTGGCAGACGGACTTGTTGCCGACGATACCCGTATCAAAGGTGCAATGACGACCATCAAATACGCCGCTGATAATGGTGCAAAGGTGGTTCTCGCCTCCCACTTCGGACGACCCAAAGGGGAACGTAACCCCAAATACTCGTTACGACCTGTTGCTGACCATATTAATACCATGTTCATGAAGGTGAAATTCCTAAACGACTGCATCGGCAACGATGTGGAAACAGCAATTAATAGCATGGCAAACGGCGAGGTAGTACTGCTGGAGAACTTGCGGTTTCACAGTGGCGAAGAGAAAAACGATCCGTCATTCGTGTCCGAATTGGCAAAGCTCTGCGACGTCTACATCAACGACGCGTTCGGTGCTTGCCACCGCAAACATGCGTCAACCTATGGACTCGCAACGGCGAAAGACCAAAAAGGGGCAGGGTTCCTTGTGCTCAAAGAATCCAAATACTTCGATCAGCTACTCAAAAACCCAGATACACCGTTTGCCGCAATTATCGGCGGTGCAAAAGTATCCGACAAGCTCGGAGTCATCGAAGCACTACTCGGTCGTGCCGACAAAGTGTTCATCGGTGGGGGGATGGCGTACACCTTCCTCAAACAGATGGGACACAATGTGGGTCAATCGCTCATGGAGCTAGACAAGGTTGATACCTGTCGCATGCTACTGGAGAAGGCTGAGTCGCGGGGGGTAAAAATTATCCTGCCTGTGGACTTCGTTGGCTCAAAAGAGTTTCGCGGTGCACCCGTTGCTATTACTGGCAGGGAGATATCCGACGACCTGATGGGGCTGGATATTGGTTCCAAAAGTGTGGAGCTATTTCGCAAAGAGCTTGAAGGGTGCAAAACAGTACTGTGGAACGGTCCCATGGGGGTTTTCGAAGATGAAAACTTCGCCAACGGAACGTTCGCCATAGCCAACACCTTAGCGGAAATGGATGCTACTGTTGTTATCGGTGGTGGCGACTCGGTATCGGCAATAAATCAGGCTGGAGTTGCGGACAAGGTGTCCCACATATCCACTGGTGGCGGTGCCTCCTTGGAGTACATCGAGTTCGGCACATTGCCGGGCATCGACGTTTTGCGGGCATAATCATGTTGCGTACAACCTGACAGCCAAGGTTGCAAGAGGCTGAGGCTGGCAAGAGGCTGAGGCTGGTAAGTAGGGAGGGCAAGCGGGGTGAGCTAAGTGTTCGTCCCCTTGCCCTTTTTGCGTGCGTGCCAACATCGCCGTGCGTGCCAACATCGCCGTGCGTGCCAACATCGCCATTCGTGCCAACATCGCCGTGCGTGCATGTTTTGTGTGCGTCAGCGTTTCGGCGTTGCTAGGTGCTACAGCAACTCTTTGATATCGTTGCCCATTGCGTTCATTTCGTCCATGGAGTCGTATTTTGTTCGTGTGACTTTGATTATCCCCACTTCGCCAGCATGGCGTGGGATAATATGTAGGTGGAAGTGTGAGACTTCTTGTCCTGCGGCGGCACCATTGTTTTGCATAATATTGATACCAGCGATTTGGTGTTTGTTGTATTTTTGCGTAACGGTTTTCAGTATGGAAGCCATTTTTTGTGCTAGTGGGTAGATATTTGTGAGTAGTGGTTCGGGTACGTCGAAAATATTATTGTAGTGTTTTTTTGTTAGAATGAGCATGTGTCCTTTGTTGACAGGGTTTATGTCTAGTATAACTTTAAGGTTGTCGTCTTCAAAGATGGTAGTTGATGGGATTTCGTTATTCACTATTTTGCAGAAAATACAGTCCATTGCTAAGACCTCCGTGGTTCGTGTTTTTTGTGTTTACGACAGCACTGTTGTCATCTATAATTCTATTATATAATTCATAAATTAGCAACAAATAGTTACGCAACAGCGTTGTTCTTTGTGTATATTTGTTGGTGGTTAAGTTTTTGTTGTAAAATTAACGGAAACCTAGTAAAGTTAACTACGTAAGTTTTCAGCAATTATAGTTATGTGCTCCAAGTCTATTAATATTGGTATTAATATTGGTATTGATATTGATATCGGGGTCGTAGCAAAAACGGAGTGTGTGATATGCGTAAGAGTATGACCGTATTGGCAACAATGGCAATGGCTACAGTGATGGTGTTTTCAACAGGATCCGGCACACGTGCCACTGCTCAGGGTAACGAACTAGGGCAGATAATTTTTGAAAATACACTGTACGGCATGGGTATCGGAACCCTTATCGGTGGTGCGTTGTTGCTAACAACTGAGAAGCCTGGCGAGCATTTGGACTACATCTCGTATGGTCTTCTTGCGGGTGGTTTGGTTGGCGTGGGTATTGGTGCTTATGAGGTCAACGTGCTCTACGTGGACAACGGCATGTCGGGTGTTTATGTTTCGACACAGCCTCAGCCTAAGCTGGGATTGCAAATGCCGAGTCTCTCCCTGTCAAGTTCATTCGAGTCGGCGGCAGTGAGCTTAAACTTTTTGGATTATAACTTTTAATGGCAAGGGATAGCTTAAATAATGGTGAAGGGGATGCGAGCACCACGGATACGAGCACCACGGATGCGACAACCACGGATACGAGCACCACGGATGCGAGCACCACGGATACGAGCACCACGGATACGAGCACCACGGATGCGACAACCCGTCAGATTCGCCATGGCGATGCTGAGTATGTTCAGGACATGTTTAACCGTATCTCAGGTCGTTACGATCGCCTTAATCGCCTCATATCATTCAACATGGACAATATTTTCCGCAACATTTTTTTACGAAAAGCGGGTATAAGCCCTGGGGACAAGGTTCTTGATATTGCGTGCGGTACAGGTTCGTTGACGACTATGATTGCGTCTCATGTTGGTGAGGCGAATGTGGATGGTTTGGATTTTTCTGAGGGGATGCTTTCGGTTGCTAAGGCGAACTATCCCCATTTGCGTTTCCATTTGATGGATGCGACTTCCACGAGTTTTGCTGATTCTAGTTTCGATATGATAACGGTTGCTTACGGTATTCGCAACATGCCTGATAAGTCTGCTGTTATGTCTGAGTGTTATCGTCTTTTGCGACCTGGCGGTAAGTTTTGCATATTAGACATACGTATTCCGTCGCGTCAGCCCATGTCTTTTATTCATAAGCTGTATTTTGGCAAGATTATGCCACGTGTGGCGTCGCTTTTTTCCCGTGGTGATGGTGATGCGTACCGTTATTTGCCTGAGTCGGTAGCGTTTTATCCTAGTCGTAGCGAGTTTGATGCATTGGGTTTGTCGTCGGGGTTTGCTTCTTCGTCACACCATAGTATTATGTTTGGTGCTTGCGATGCGGCCATATTTGTGAAGTAGTTCTGCTCTATTTCTTTCGTATTTATTTCGTATAAATATAGTTTTTGTGTAAGTTGTCTAAAAGCTTGCAGTCATTGCCTTTCGTGGTTTTCTCCCCTTTTTAGTTTTCGTTTATGTTCCATTTTGATCTTAAGTAAATCGTATTTTAACCGTTCTACTTACTATCAAGCTAGCTTTTTGGGTGCTAGTTGAAATATTGACGATTAATTATTATTACGATCATACATGTAAAGTGTGCTTTAAATTCTATCAAGGAGGATTTAGGGTATGGCTTTACGTATTTATAGTAACCCCCTTGCCATTACGGCACAAAACAGTCTGACCAGATCGCAGTCCATGTTGGATCAGTCTATTCAGCGTTTATCATCCGGCCTACGTATTAACAGTGCTCTTGATGATGCTTCTGGCTTGGCGGTATCCAAGCGGTTGGAGAGTCAGATAAACGGGCTAAGCGTGGCGAACAGGAATGCACAGGATGGTTTGTCCATGTTGCAGGTGGCAGAGGGGGGATTGCAGGCACTTGGCGATATGATTCTTCGTATGCGTGAGTTGTCTATTCAGGCAGCCAACGGAACCTACACCACTTCAGACAGGGCAGAGCTTCAGAAAGAGGTTGATCAGCTTAAGGATGAGATGAATCGTGTTACGGTTTCCGTGGAGTTCAACACCAAGAAGTTACTTAACGGCGATGCAACGGCTCTGTGGTCGAGTAGTAGCAACAGGGTTGAGGCGTTGATTACTGGCGAGGTACAGGAGGGCAACTACCGTATTGCCGTTAATACTGAGCCTGGTTCTTCGGCTGTTTATAAGTCTCACATTATGCAACTTGCTGACGGTCAGTTTGCTGCTGGTTTGGCGACGCAAAATGGTTCATTGGCGTATGTTCGCACCCTTCGCAATCAGGATTTCTCGACTAATGGTGGAACCTACGATATTAATGTTGGTAACCCTACTGGTGCTGTTACTGCAGCTACAGACAACGTTTCCATGTATCTGGCTGGACGAAGTATCGATGTTGCTACTTCTGCTACCGTGACCCCCTCTGCAGTTGGTAACCTTGTGGACAGGAGTGGTTATTTCGAGTACGAGGTTGTGACCATGTCTGGTAATCAGACCTCTGGTGGTGCTTCGGCAGTGGAAACTATTCGCTACAAATTTACTGACTCAAAAACAGGCGAGGTTAAGTCGGGCACACTTGTTGCGTCGGCTCGTAGCACTGGTAAGTCGGAGTTTGAGGTAACAATAACAGGTGTTTCGTCGTTTAGGATTAATTTTAGCATAAGTAGTTTGAGTACAACAGTTCCTACTCTTATTGAGCCTGGTACAAAGTTTTTGAACACTGTTCAGGCAGAGATTGCAGATAATGCTGACCGCCTTCTGACTGGTGGTGGTGTTATCAGCATTGCCAATAATGGTAGTGAGACAGGGTTTGCCATTAACGGTACACCGCCCGGCACGGCGTCAACACCTCAAGTTGAGTACCTTCCTCAAGAGCTAGGTCTGTTCGACAACAACGATGGGAAAGATGATCTGGCACGGGTGCAACTACACTACGCACTCATGGATCCCTCCACGGGAACAGTTCGCTACACTGCTGCTGAGATGTACTTTAACGAGATTACCACTGCTGTTGGCACAATCTCAGGTACTTCTACTTACTTCATTAACGGCGGTGGCGAGGTTGCCACAGAAAGCACAACCCTCAATCAGCTGGCAAGTTTTCGCAATGCTAACGGACTCAATATCATGGACATTGTGCAAACCTTGACACTTTACGGCGGGAATGGCTCTAAAGAGGAGGTATTCCTCGAGGGGAACGATACCCTTTTTGAGGTGGATGATCTGCTCACGAATCTTCTCCAAAAGATGGGACTTGGTGCCACTAGGGAAACAGCAGGTTCGCAGGCTGCTGCTGATGAGATTAATAAAAACTTGGTTAGGTTTGTTACCGACCTCAATAAGGTTGGCGATATTGCTAAGATACCGGGTACATTTATTATGCAGGCAGCAGGTTTGGGTGCGAACTCCCGAATATCTGTTGTAGGCAACAGCGATATTGTGGATGCGTTTAGTTTCGGCTCGGTGATAGAGGAGGCGGAGTCTCGTTTGTTTATCGATGTTTACGATGCCCACACAGGCAAACACCAAGCCTCAGATTCCACAACATCGGGGTTCCTCTTCCCCCCAAATATCCAAGGTGTAATGCTCAAAGTGGACTCAACCGCAGGACTGATAGCCTCATACAACCCAAATAGCGGACTCATCGACTACACAAGCACAGGATCGAAGGACAACTTCTACCTCCACCTTGTGGACAACAGAACAGATCTCCATATCGGGGCAAATGCTGGACAAACCATGAGTGTTTCCATCCCTGAGATGACAATCGAGTCGTTACAGCTGTCGGGAGCGTATGTTTACGATCAGCATGTTGCTGAGCAGGCGGTTAGTCTGTTTGATAATGCCCTAACTAGGGTGAACTCAACAAGGGCAACAATCGGTGCTCAAATGAGTCGAATTACCTACACTGTGAGCAACTTGGATATTATGCGTGAGAATCTCACGGCGGCGAATTCGCGAATAATGGATGCGGATATTGCGGCTGAGACAACGCTGTTTACACGTAACCAAGTGTTGCAACAGGCCGCAACGGCCATGCTCGCACAAGCCAAAGCACTACCTCAAACAGCTTTGAGCTTGATAACAGCCTAACCAAGCCTTTGGGCGATGGTTAAGGGTTCCGGTGTGAAGTAGGAGGGGGCGACTGTTCGTAGTTGTTAGTGCTAGAGCTAGAGCTAGTGTTAGTGTTAGAGCTAGTGCATACGGCAACAGATCCCCCCCCACCGGACATATTAATTGCTAGTCACCGTATCGGGGGTGATACGCCTCAGGTACCGATCTAGATGGGCTTCCCATGGATAGCTGTGGGGGTTATGTGGGGGGCCTGCCATACCTTGAATCAGGAGTGTTTCGGAGTTATTTCCGGGGCACTCCTTTTTTCTTGTCTTCTTTCTTGTTTGGTTAAATGGTACAATGTATTTTTTATAAACAGGGGGCACCATGGCAAACAGCAGTGATATAAATCTACGGGGGCGGATAGACGTCATGACGCAAAAAGGGCTTCGGCGAAATATCCATGAGTTGCCTTTTACTGGTGGAGTGAATGCTCCTGAGGCTACTGGTGGTGTGGGTGTTCCCGAGGCGGAGGGGGCGACTAAGTACAACCTCTCGTGCAACGATTACCTCAACCTTATTCATCACCCATACTTGCAGGAGTGTGCCTCGAGTGCCATGGCGATGTATGGTGTTGGTTCCGGCGGTTCGCGTCTTATGGGTGGTGCGACCCCTTTGCATGGTGAGTTGGAGGAGCGTCTTGCAGTGTTAACAGGGTTCCCGAGTACACTCCTTGTGGGTAGCGGTTACCTTGCAAACTACGGCTTGCTCACGGCTTTGCTTGGCAAGTCCGATTACGTATTTTTCGACAAACTCAACCATGCTAGCCTGCTGGATGGCATACTGCATAGCGGTTGCAAGTGGAAGAGCTTCCCCCATAAAAACTATCATGCATTGGAAGAGGGGCTTCGTCGTATTGCTGATCCTTCTGTTGGGGGTATTGCGACGAGGTATGCGAACATTTACATTGTTACCGATAGTATTTTCAGCATGGATGGCGATAGGGCGGATCTGGTGGAGTTGCAGCGGTTGTCAACCATGTATGGTGCTAAGTTGATTATTGATGAGTCCCACGCCATGGGTATCATGGGTATCATGGGTATCATGGGTGGTGCCGGTGGTGGCGGTGGTGGCGGTGGTGGCCTGTGTGTGGAGATGGGTGTGCGTCCCTACATTGTTGTGGGCACCCTGAGCAAGGCGTATGCGTCGTATGGCGGTTTCATTTCGTGCTCCCACCTTGTACGCGAATACCTGCTGAACACCATGCGTACGTTTATTTTCTCCACCTCGTTGCCTCCGGCTGTTGTTGCATCGTCCTTGGGTGCGTTAGACATTGTTGCTGCTGCCCCCACTATGGGTTCGGAATTGTTGTTGCGAGCGAGGATGTTTCACGGTATGCTAATGGATGCTGGACTTCGTGTTGATGATGGGAGTGGTACTGCGGCGGATGGTTCTGCACGTTCTGTACCGATGTTGTTGCCATTTTCGTCGCAAATTGTGCCTGTGATGGTGTATGATAACGATCGTGCTGTTGTTTTGAGTCGGTTGTTGGGTGAGGCTGGTGTTCATGTTCGTGCTATTCGGTATCCGACTGTGCCACTTCACGGTGCTCGCCTACGTTTTTCCATTACGTTGGGGTTCGACGAGGGTCATTTGGCTGAAATTGCCCATAGTGTTGTTCAGGTCATTGCGAAGAGTTCTGGTACGACGCGTTAGTCTTACTGTTTTGAGAGATAAATTTGTTTAGAGAGGTGCAATATGAGGGTAGGTTTTATTTCGGGGTGGGGTAGTGACGAGCAGTTTTCCTTGCCGTTTATGAAAGCATTTTCCGATCTTGCTGTTTCGGATGGTGGTGTTGAAAGTGTTGAGATGCAGTATTTCCCGTGGGTTGATGTTTTGCACACCATAAAGGCGAACGATACAGCGGCTTTGTCGCAAATGTTTAGGGATGTGGATATCCTTATGGGTTGGTCTCTTGGTGGTTTGTTAGCATTGCACACCCCTGTGAAGAATGTTGTGTTGGTGTCTAGTTTTGTGAAGTACATTAAGGAGGATGGTGCTGTTGGGGTTGATGCTTCTGCGTTGGGCACCATGATGATGGGGCTCCGAATATCCAAGAAAGCTGTGGCGAAGGGTTTTGCTAAGCTGGGGTTTGACCATGATTCCCATGACTCTCACGGTTCCCACGGTGCTAACTGGCAGGACAACTTCATACGCTCATGTATGGAGCTCAACGTCAACCACCTCTACGATGGGCTGGACTTCCTTCGCACCGCTGATGCACGTGGGATGCTTGCTGACAGGGGTATTCTGATTATCCATGGCGACAACGACAGGGTTGCACCCTTTGAAATGGCTGTGTATACTGAAAGTATTGCGAAGGGTAGTGCGACTAAGTGTAAGATTTGTGCTGTTGAAAACGGTGGACACAACCTACTACCTCAGCATGAGTTAATATTCAACGAGGTGTCGAGTTTTTATGGACTTAAATAAACACAAAATAGCACAGAGATTCAACAAATATGCGAAAGGGTATGATGAGGCAGCACACCTGCAGTACCACGTTTCAGAGGTACTGGCGAGCTACATGTACACCGCCATCGTTCGCCATAACATACCTCTGGAGAGCAACTTCGCCATGGTGGACATAGGCTGTGGAACAGGGTTCTGCACCCAATCCATTGTGCATATGCTAGCTGTGAAAGGCTTGCTGGATGATGATGCTATGCCTAGTGTTTTAGGCTTAGATATCGCTTCCGAAATGGTGGACGAATGTGTCGCAAAATTTGTGGACTTCAAACCTCAGTGGCAGTTTTCTGTGGCAGACTTTGATCACTATCAGGTGGCAGAGAGTATGCAGGGTGCCCAAGATATTGTTGCAAGCAGCTTCTCAGCACACTGGTTGCAAGATATTCATGGCTTTTTCGAGAAATCATACAAGCTTCTCAAAGACGGAGGCTTACTCGTGGTTGCACTGCCCGTTGATGGCTCCCTCAAAGAGATTGACGCAGTCAACAAAGCTCTACCCGAAGGGAAACACCTCCCCACGCTAAAGTTTCCACGTAGCGATGATGTTATGAAAAGCGTGATAGGGTGTGGGTTTATCCCGAAGCTTCACACACGACAGGGGTTCTCGCCACTATTCCCTTCAGCAATGGATGCCTTGAAATCCATGAAAAATGTGGGCTCAACACCGCCGTTAACACCGCCGTTAACACCGCCGTTAACGCAAAAAACAGAACCACTGTCTGGGGTGACCTCACTCAAAACATTCGCACAAAAATACGACGAAATGTTTCTAGGAGCAAACAACGCCAAAGTAAATGGGGTTCCCGCTGTGGCACTATCCTACAACGTACTGTTTATCATCGCACAAAAATAAGGGGCACAGGATGGCTGGAGTATTCATAACGGGCACAGGAACGGATGTGGGCAAAACAGTATTCGCAAAGGCTCTCTACAACCACCTGACCAAGGAAGGACTAACGGTGGCATACATGAAACCAGTGCAAACAGGGGTGGGCGAAACCGGAAGCAACACCGACTACCAAACGGTTGTAGGGGACGATGCAACACCTGATCACGAAAACACACCCTACAAATTTACACACGGGGTATCACCACACTTGGCACAAAAAATGGAAAGGGACGAAGCAGCCATACCCGTATCCATATCCATGGAACACATTGTGCAATGCTACAAACACCTTGCAAGCAAACACAATATTGTGATTGTGGAGGGGGCAGGAGGGGCTTGCTCACCCATGGACGATGGCACCCTGAATATCGACCTGATAGCACGCATGGAGATACCCGCAATTGTGGTGATGCACAACCAACTAGGAGCAATACACAGCACCATCGCCACACTTAGTGCTATGCACAACATTAGACGCGAAGTAAGCATTATGGGGTTTGTGGCGAACCACATCCCCACACAGAACGAA
>CAMZNS010000016.1 GCA_947313855.1 uncultured Deferribacteraceae bacterium | reverse complement strand
CAAGGTACTTCTCCTGAAGATTACCGAGCCAGTGGTCGCTATGTGCATGGCTAACACTTGGTAGGGCAACAATTTTTGAAGATTTATTCTTTGTAATATTTCGTAAAATAGTTTCCTTTGAAGTCATCTTTTTGCCCTCGCTTTCTCACGTTTTTTGTACATCTCTTTGAAAGAGTGTTTTGGGAATGTGGGTATTTCTCGAGTTTTTCCCCAGCTGTTTAGACGATTGTAGATCATAAATCGCGGAAGTTTCGGAAT
Organism: uncultured Deferribacteraceae bacterium; assembly: GCA_947313855.1. Classification (GTDB taxonomy): domain Bacteria; phylum Chrysiogenota; class Deferribacteres; order CAMZNJ01; family CAMZNJ01; genus CAMZNJ01. The sequence goes on along the minus strand of CAMZNS010000016.1, from coordinate 3,444 downwards.
CAAGAATCGTGCCTTTTTTCCACCTAAAGCAAGTAATAATGGGTGTTTGAACATAAATGTGGCGAGGGCACTAGAGCGACGGAGTTTTTTGGCAAACCCAGCCTCGATAATATCCCGTCGATGGTTGTAGAGGTGGTGCTCCAGATCTATCTTCACAGGGCAAACAGCCGTACACGAACCACACAACGAGCAAGCATAGGGGAGGGTGCGGTTGGCGGATAAATCTTTGATGGACGCAAGGGTGGAACCGATGGGACCAGGGATAATGTAGCCGTAACTATGACCACCACTACGACGAAATACGGGGCAAGTGTTCATGCAAGAGCCACAACGTATGCAGTTGAGGGCGTCGTGGTAGTTTTCGCTGTTTAAAATGTTGGATCGACCGTTGTCAACGAGTATCACGTGTAGTTCGCCACCTTGAATAGGTTCGTGGTAGTGGGTGGTGTAAACGGTGATGGGTTGTCCTGTGGCACTGCGAGCAAGGACGCGGGTAAACACGGAGAGGTGCTCTAGGCGGGGGATAATCTTTTCGATGCCCATGGATGCGATGTGCACTTTGGGTAGGGATGTGCCTAGATCGGCGTTCCCTTCGTTGGTGCAGACAACAATCCCCCCTGTTTCGGCGATGGCAAAGTTTACTCCGGTCATCCCGACTTCGGCGTTGAGGAATTTCTCACGCAAGTGGGATCGTGCGGCACGGGTAAGGTATAATGGGTCGCTGTTCCCCTTTTCGGTGCCAAGGTGTTGGTTGAACGTTTCGCTCACGTCCTCTTTTTTGAGGTGGATGGCTGGTAGTACGATGTGAGATGGTGTTTCGTTGCGTAGTTGTACAATTCGTTCGCCCAGGTCGGTGTCGACGATATTGATGCCGTTGTCTTCGAGGAAGTGGTTCATGCCACACTCTTCGGTGAGCATGGATTTGCTTTTAACAACCCTTGTGGCGGAGTGTTTGTTGAGTATGCTGAGTACGATACGGTTGTGTTCGTCGCCATCTTTTGCCCAGTGTACGTGTATCCCTTTGGCGGTGGCGTTCTCTTCAAATTCTGTGAGGTATGTGTCGAGGTTTGCCATTGTGTGTGATTTTATCTGTTCGGAGTGTTGTCTCAGAGTTTCCCATTCGGGGACGGATTTGATGGCTTTGTCTCGTTTTTCACGGATAAACCATAAAGCACCGTCGTGCCAGTGTGTTCTGTCAGCGTCTTTTGTGAATTGGTTAGCGATTTTAGGATGTCCCATTCGGTACCTCCCCGTTTAGTATTTGTGATATGTGCATAAATTTCAGTGGGTATTTGTTACGTTTTGCGATACCCTCCATGTGCATGAGGCACGACATGTCGACACCTGTGATTACTTCCACTCCGGCGTTGACGTGGGTCATAACGCGATCATCGCCCATCATGGACGACACGCCGTCTTCTAGCACAGCGAACACGCCACCAAATCCGCAGCATTCGTCGGGACGGTTGATGTCTACTATTTCTGTTCCTTTCACCATGTTGAGCAGGTTTTTGATTTTGTTATTTTCGGGTAGGTTACGTTCGCTCGGTGTGGCGAGGTTGAGTTTGCGTTGTCCGTGGCAGCTGTTGTGTACCCCTATTTTGTGGTGGAAGGATGCGTTTAGTTCGGTTATTTTTAGTACATCGTGTAGGAATTCGCACAGTTCGTAGGTGTGTGTTTGCAGGTGTTCGAAGCCGTCTTTGCCTTTGAGGAATGGTTCGTAGTTTTCGCGAACGATAGCGACACAGCTACTGCTTGGTGCGACAACGTAGTCGTATTTTTTGAATATGTTGAGGAATCGTTCGGCGAGTGTTCCGAAGTCGCTTTTGCATCCGATGGTGGACGAGACTTGCCCGCAACATGTTTGTGCCATGGGGTATTCGACGTCAACGTCGAGTTTTTCCAGTAATTCTAATGTTGACATGGCAACATCGCCGTAGAGTTCGTTGACGATGCAGGGAATAAAAAGACCAACTTTCATTTGGGTGCCCCCTTGTTTTGAGCGATATTTCGCAAGTATTATACTTTATTTATGATAATTGCGAGAGTGTAGTTTACTGTACATTAGTCTTACCGATTTGTAAAGTATTTATATTAATTCAGAAGGGTTTTTAATAAAAAAGGTGACTATAATTGAGGCAACACCATACCTTGGCTTACGCGTGGAGTGCCCATCGAGGCACACTTGCTGGGTTTGTGCTATCTATTCCACATGCTAACTAATCTTTGGACAGACTAGTTGGTAGTGTCTTAAGTGGTTGATAATCACGCGTAGGGAGGATACTTATGGTGCAAACAAACTGGAAGGTACTACTTGTGGGAACGAAAACGGACGAAGGATTGGCAAACTACAACACACTGTACAACGTAACATCTGTGGAGGAGGGACGCAATCTGTTCGGCGAAGGATCTGTGCTGCTGCGACAGTACGTGGCTTTAACAAGGGCAAACCCCAACGCCCATGGAACCTGCATCGCTGTGGAGGTGGAGGGGAACACCCCCGCTAGCACAACCGTTTACGAGGTGAAAGGGGTGCCAAGTGTGACGGGGGTACTGCCACTGTACGGCAATGACGACAAAGCTTTCGTCCACTTCAACGCGGAGGAAACAACACTGTCACTGAGGGACAAAATCGTCTCAGCAATGACACCGCACCAAAAACGCTGGGGGGTAACCGTTGCAGGGGTAGAGGTGGGCGACGGAAGACACGCCGTGGAGGTGAAGGCAATTGTGGGCGGGGTAGTGGCAGGGGAATTTAACCTGAAACTCGCCATCAACGACGAAGAGATACCCATGGGGATAGCCATCGCAGAGAGACAAATGCCCGCTAGGGAAGAGGTGGACGTTCGCAAAGCGTTGGAAGTGGTGGGAGACGATGTAAGCAAGGGGACGACGTTCGCTTGCACGAGCATACCGTACATCGACGGTGCCAATGGACACTTCGTGGGGGATCTCCTGAAACTTATGAACAGCAGTCACGCCGTGAAGGATGGTAGCGACGCCGTAATCAATTACGTTGCGGTGAAGGAGCGTTGGGAGGTGCTTGCACCGTGGTTGGAGCAACGGCGTAGTGCCTATGAGAGCATAGTTTCAGGGTTTGGACGTCCAGAGTGCTCGTTTGTCGTAGGGGCGGAGTCGGCAGGGGGTGCGATGTCGTAGGCGGCGGAGTCGGCAGGGGGTGCGATGCCTTAGGCGGCGACGGAACTAGGGTATCTCGTCAGATTTGTGTACTGTGTTTGGGGTGTTGTTTTGCGGGGTTGTGCGGGGTTTTGTGAGAGAAAAAGAAAGAAAGTTGAACAAATTTGAAAAAAGGTGTTGACAACGGGAAGTTTCCTTGCTAATATAGCCGTCTAGTCAGGAGATGGAACAAATTGAAAAACGCAGACAGGTTGCAGTTGCAAAAGTGTGACAGGTAGGCGATTCGGTTCTGTTTTGTGTTCGGGC
>CAMZNS010000015.1 GCA_947313855.1 uncultured Deferribacteraceae bacterium | reverse complement strand
CCACTCCATACCATGGGCGATTCATGGTAAGGAAAAGGCGAAAAACAGCAAAAAAAACAAAGAACTACTGGGGAATAAAATCGATGAGCTTATAAGAGCTATGTCTTACGGGCAAACAAATGGTATCCCCCAGGGCTCAAGTTTAATGGACTTCATTGCTGAGATAGTTCTCGGTTGTATCGACGAAGAACTGGCGAATAAAATCAGTGAAAAGGGTATCTCCTCGTACCGTATCCTAAGGTATCGAGATGACTATCGAATTTTTACAAATAACCCCAGCCACGCCAAGGATATACTACAGTGCCTTTCAGAAACACTTAGATCTGTTGGAATGAGGCTTAATAACTCCAAAACTAAACAGTCGAACGATACTATTTCAGCTTCTATAAAGCCCGATAAGCTTGCTTGGCTTGCTAGAAACCAGTACTTCAAGAAGATGTCTGTGCAGAAAAAACTGCTGGCAATTTATACGTTCTCCCTGGACTACCCCAATTCAGGCACTCTACTTCGAGCCTTAACCGATTTTTTGAAGAAAGACCTTGCTGAAGCACTTGAAAATAAGGGTGAAAGCAAGCTCGACGACAGAGAACTCACTACTCTCATGAGCATTATTGTAACCCTCGCACACAACAACCCTAGGGTACTTCCCTCTGCTGCTGCAATCCTAAGCCACCTGCTCGGTGCACTATCTAATGAGAATATTCGTACCTCAACTATGGAAAAAATAGAACGCCGACTCAAGGAGTCCCCGAACACAGGTCAACTTGAGTTATGGCTACAACGCATTCGTCTCAAACAGGATATCACGAACTCGAAAACAGAATATAAGGAGCCCCTTTGCAGTATATTAGTTACTGATATAAATCTTTTCGAGAGCTACAAGAAACAGGAGAAGATAGAGCAGGCGGCTGAAGATAAATCGGTGCCTGAAGAAGACCTTGAAGAGGTTCTTAATCCTGTTCTAGATGAGATTGAAGACCTTGAAAGTTCTCAGAAGGATCTGTTTGACACTCTATGGGACTCTAGCTGGATAAAGACGGCTATTGCGAATAAGCTTTGCCTATGTACTATCTTTGATCAGGACGAATACGATAGACTTGAGACATTCATTTCTTCTGAAGAGGTAGCTTTATTTCCTGACTCAGACAAATACCAATAACCTACCAACACAAGCACAACAAAGCTGTTGCAACTTGAACACCATTTTGATAACATAGAAATATTACTACTCACTACAGCAGTAGCCCGAGCAGTAGCCCGAACAGTAGCCCGAACAATAATCCAAGAGGTACGGTACATGCTCAGTGCACTCCTGAAAAACAATATCCAAATCGTCGAAAAAATCGACAAATGGGAAGACGCTATACATCTCGCTGCATCACCACTCCTGCAAAAAAAATTCATCGAACCCCGATACCTAAACCAAATCATCTCCAACATCAACGCCTACGGTACATACATGATACTCACACCCGGGGTCATAATGCCACACGCCAGACCCGAAGACGGTGCTCTACGAACAGCCATGTCACTACTAAGGGTCGATGACGGCGTCATGTTCCCCAACAACAACGAACCCGTCTACCTATTCTTCGTGCTAGCTGCCACCGATGGGGACTCGCACCTCGATGCCATCGTCGCTCTGGCAACCCTCTTGGAGTCCGAAGAGAACATCGCAATGATCAAAAAAGCACCCAATACGGACGCAATTCACAAACTAGTTTAGGAGAATACAATGAAGATATTAGTCGTTTGCGGAAGTGGCGTTGGAAGCAGCCTGATGGTCTCCATGAACATCAAATCCATCCTGAAAGAACTCAACATTGACAATGTGGAGGTAAACAATACCGACCTTGCAAGTGCATCACCAACCATGGCCGACATCGCTGTCATCGGAAAAGACCTCAGCAACAGCCTCACAGGCTTCAATGACGTTATCGTTCTAAACAGTATCATCGATAAAAAAGAACTCAACGAAAAAATCACAGAGATGCTCACACGCAAAAATATCATCTAATCATCGACAGGAGCCCCGCAAACAATGGCACATACACTAACATTCATAACAGACATCCTTAGCGATCCCGCTTTTTTAATCGGACTTATCATACTCATCGGACTACTGGTACAACGCAAAGCCTTTAGCGAAGTGGTCAAGGGCACTCTCAAAGGTATCCTCGGCTTCCTCATCATCGGTGCTGGTGCAGGTGTACTCATCGGCTCGCTAAACTACTTCGGTCAGCTCTTTCAAGAGGCATTCGGCGTTGCTGGTGTTGTCCCCAACAACGAAGCCATTGTTTCCCTCGCCCTAGGCAAATACGGTCAAACAACTGCCATCATCATGATACTCGGCATGGCGGTCAACATCTTCATCGCTCGATTCACCGTCTGGAAGTACATCTTCCTCACAGGGCACCATACCCTTTACATGGCAGCGTTAATCAGTGCCGTGTTGTTGGCTGGCGGTTTGCACGGCATCCACCTTTACGCCATGGGTGGTCTTGCCCTCGGGTTTGCAATGACCGCGTTCCCCGCACTAGTTCACCCTTACATGCGTGAAATTACTGGCAACGACGACATCGCCTTGGGTCATTTCGGCTCCATCGGATACTGGTCGAGTGCTCAGATTGGCAAGCTTCTCGGCAAGGGTTCCAAGTCCACTGAGGATATTGACTTCCCAAAATCCTTCGATTTCCTGCGTGATAGCTCTGTTTCCATCTCCCTCACCATGATGGTGTTTTTCGTTGTGATGACAGTTTTGTCTGGTCAAACGTTTGTGCGTGAAACTTTAGGTATTAGTGAGCACTATATTTTATTTGCTATCAAGCAATCCATCATGTTTGCTGCTGGTGTTTTGATTATCCTGACGGGTGTTCGCCTTATTTTGGCGGAGATTATCCCCGCGTTTAAGGGTTTTTCCGACAAACTCGTTCCCAACGCTAAGCCAGCATTGGATTGTCCCATTGTGTTCCCTTTTGCTGAGAATGCTGTTGTTATCGGTTTTTTGATGTCCTTCCTTGGTGGCATAGTTGGCATGGGCGTTCTCATCGCTGCTGGTGGTTTGATTATCCTTCCGGGGGTTATCCCCCACTTCTTCACAGGAGCAACCGCTGGTGTTTTTGGTAATGCTGTTGGTGGTCGTCGCGGAGCTATTTTGGGATCGTTTGTCAACGGTTTGGTGATAACCTTCCTGCCCATCGCCCTTATTCCTGTTCTTGGCGAGTTGGGTTTTGCGAACACAACCTTCTCCGACACCGACTTCATCGGCATG
>CAMZNS010000014.1 GCA_947313855.1 uncultured Deferribacteraceae bacterium | reverse complement strand
TGAAAAAAGGTGTTGACAACGGGAAGTTTCCTTGCTAATATAGCCGTCTAGTCAGGAGATGGAACAAATTGAAAAACGCAGACAGGTTGCAGTTGCAAAAGTGTGACAGGTAGGCGATTCGGTTCTGTTTTGTGTTCGGGCGACGTTGATTGAAAAGGGAATATTATTGAGAGAGCTAGTAGTAAGCTTAATCGCTTTGTTAGGAACCGTAAATTTTTTTACGGGTTTCAAAACATTGCAACGTACAAATAAAAAAAGCGAACTGGCTAATGCAATAATAATTTTGCCAAGGACTCCAATCCTTGACAGAGTTAGTATTAGTTGTTCAACAAATCAAGAATCAAGACAAACTTGAATTCTATTAAGAAATTTAATGATAAAGAGATTTATAATAAATTTTGGATGGAGAGTTTGATCCTGGCTCAGAACGAACGCTGGCGGCGTGCTTAACACATGCAAGTCTAGGTGGCTTTGGTCTTCGGATCAAAGCAAACTGGCGAACGGGTGAGTAACACGTAAGAAACCTGCCCCTATGTCTGGGATAACAATAGGAAACTGTTGCTAATACCGGATACGCGGCTTTATCGCATGATAAAGTCGGAAAGTCGGTCATGCTGACGCTTAGGGATGGTCTTGCGTACCATTAGCTTGTTGGTAGGGTAACGGCCTACCAAGGCAACGATGGTTAGCCGGTCTGAGAGGGCGACCGGTCACACTGGAACTGAGATACGGTCCAGACTCCTACGGGAGGCAGCAGTGGGGAATTTTGCGCAATGGTCGCAAGACTGACGCAGCAACGCCGCGTGGATGATGAAGGTCTTCGGATTGTAAAATCCTTTTGTAAGGGAAGAATACCTATCATAGTAACTGATGATAGTCTGACGGTACCTTACGAATAAGCTCCGGCTAACTCCGTGCCAGCAGCCGCGGTAATACGGAGGGAGCAAGCGTTGTTCGGATTTACTGGGCGTAAAGCGCACGTAGGTGGTTTGTCAAGTCAGTGGTTAAAGTCGTCGGCTCAACCGACGTTATGCCATTGAAACTGACAGACTAGAGTGGCGGAGAGGGTAGTAGAATTCACAGTGTAGCGGTGGAATGCGTAGATATTGTGAGGAATACCATTGGCGAAGGCGACTGCCTGGCCGCCAACTGACACTGAGGTGCGAAAGCGTGGGGAGCAAACAGGATTAGATACCCTGGTAGTCCACGCCGTAAACGATGGATACTAGATGTCGGGCTTATGTTCGGTGTCGTAGCTAACGCGTTAAGTATCCCGCCTGAGGAGTACGTTCGCAAGAATGAAACTTAAAGGAATTGACGGGGGCCCGCACAAGCGGTGGAGCACGTGGTTTAATTCGATGCTAACCGAAGAACCTTACCCAGACTTGACATCCCTGGAAAGCCTAGAGATAGGTAATACCTACTTTTGTAGGACCGGGTGACAGGTGCTGCATGGTTGTCGTCAGCTCGTGCCGTGAGGTGTTGGGTTAAGTCCCGCAACGAGCGCAACCCCTGTTTTTAGTTGCCAACGGTTCGGCCGTGCACTCTAAAGATACAGCCGACGTTAAGTCGGAGGAAGGTGGGGATGACGTCAAATCATCATGGCCCTTATGTCTGGGGCTACACACGTGCTACAATGGACTATACAGAGGGCAGCTAAACCGCGAGGTCATGCGAATCCCAAAAAGTAGTCCTTAGTTCGGATTGCAGTCTGCAACTCGACTGCATGAAGCTGGAATCGCTAGTAATCGCAGGTCAGCAAAACTGCGGTGAATACGTTCTCGGGCCTTGTACACACCGCCCGTCACACCATGGGAGTCGGTTTTGCCCGAAGCCGGTGTGCTAACCCTTTTGGGAGGCAGCCGTCGACGGCAGAATTGGTGACTAGGGTGAAGTCGTAACAAGGTAGCCGTACCGGAAGGTGTGGCTGGATCACCTCCTTTTTAAGGAAAGTTACAAAACATTCGTTGTGCATTCTGCTTAGTTAGAATGTTACGATTAGGCACTACAGTTCTTTCAATACCCTTTCATTCTTGCGTTTTTTTCGTACGTTTGTCGTTATCTTGACAGATGTTGTTCTTTTTGGTGTCCTTTGTTCTTTCATCCACTTTTTAGTACTCTCTTTTTTTCGTCGTCTCCCTTTTCGCCTATTTCTTTGTTCTCTGAGCTACCTCTTTGGAGCTTTTTCTTCAACTTACGTTTGCGTGATTGTTTTGTGTTTGTCTTGTGCAGACGTTTCCGGAACGTTTCCGAAATGCCTAAGGTCGCACTTGCAATCCACCCTCACGCGACTCTACACGCACGCACTTGCAAGCCCCCCTCACGCGACTCTACTATGGACGTACGAAAATAGTGATGAAACAGAATGTTTCCGGAACGTTTCCCTTGCAATTATAAAACGTCGTTGTTATACTGTTTCTAACATAACGTTACATAAATACAACTAACGGAGGTTTGCGATGAACAATAACTCTACGGGGAGCGTCGGACTAAAAGGACGACTCGCCTACGGATCGGGAGACCTAGCCTCAGCACTAATATACCAAGGACTAGGATTCTTCATACTGATATACTGGACGAACGAAGCCCTAATTAGCCCCGCAGCGGCTGGTATGATA
>CAMZNS010000013.1 GCA_947313855.1 uncultured Deferribacteraceae bacterium | reverse complement strand
CCTTTGGAGAGTTCGTAGTTGTTACGCATTACGTAGTCGGCATCGGTGGCAGTGGTGCTACTTTCCGCCCCTTGGTGAAATATGGCTTTGATATTTGGGGCGTTCTCTTTGATATATTGCAGGCAGTTTTCGGCACGAACAATATCATCCACGCCAGCAGTTACAATATTGAGAAATTTCCCACTATCCATATCGTCAATGACAACAACCTTTGTGCCTTCATTGGCGATATCACGCCCTAGAAAACCTTGACCTTTCTTGAGTGCATGGACAATATTGCTACCGATAAACCCTGCACCACCCGTTACAACAATAATGTTTGGTTCCATAATATTGACCTCCCTACTTTCATATATTTTTTAATTTTAGTTTTGTATTTTGTTTATGAGTGAGGTTGTAGAATACCCGTCCACAAATTGGATAACTGTTGTTTCCTCAGCAAATTCGCGTCCGACAATGCTCTTAACATCATAATCGCCACCTTTGACTAATACATTAGGGCGAACTTTTTTTAGTAGTTCAAAGGGTGTATCCTCGCCGAACATCACCACATACCCAACGCTTCCTAGTCCAGCAAGCACAGTTGCCCTATCCGCTTCTGCATTCATAGGACGCGATTCTCCTTTGAGTCGTCGTACGGAGTCATCAGTATTGAGTCCCACAATTAGCACGTCTCCGAGGTTAGCAGCCTGTTGCAGGTAGTGTACATGCCCCTTGTGTAGGATATCGAATACGCCATTTGTGAACACAACCTTTAGTCCGTCCCTTTTGAGTGATGCCACTAGGTCTGCAATATTGTTGTTGTTGACAATCTTGTTTTCCGCCAACATCGTAGTATTGTTGTTTCGGTTGTGTTCCGAGTTAGTTGTTGTGGTGTTGGTCTCTTTATCGGTATGGATAGCGTCCCTTAGCTCATTAATTTTTATGGGTGTTGTGCCCATTTTTGCGACAACAACACCTGCTGCATGGTTTGCTAGGTCCATTGCGTCATCCATGGAGTTCGACACGCCCATGGAGCATGCGAGTGTTGCGATAACAGTGTCCCCTGCTCCACTTACGTCGTAGACCTCTTGTGCTTTGGTGGCAATATGTTTTACGTCGCCCTTGTTTTGTTGACTTATGAACGTCATCCCCTTTTCTGAGCGTGTTATGAGCATGTTGCTGATTTGATATTCGTCCATGACCTTGTTCGCGATATTGATAATATCTTCTGTTTCGTTGAGTATTTTGTCACCATGTACGTCGCAGAGTTCTTTGAGGTTTGGTTTTATGAAGTATGCGCCCCGATATTTGTTCCAGTCCGTTCCTTTCGGGTCGATCATCAGTGTGGTTCCCCGTTTATTTGCTGTTGTTATGATATGTTGGCATAGTTTTGGAGTTATGGCACCTTTGAGGTAGTCGGATATAATTATTGTGTTGTGTTTGGGTATTTCTTGGGTAACAATATCCATGAGTTGTTGTTCTAGTGATTCGTCGTAAAAGGATGTTTCCATATCCATTCGGCAGATCCCTTGGTGTCCGCCTATTATTCTCGATTTTACGATTGTGGTGTGCGGTGTTGTGACAAACTTCGGTACGATGCCGTTATTTTCGCACATGTCGCTGAGGTAGCTCCCCCATCGGTCGTTGCCCACATACCCGACAAGTGTCGATCGTCCACCAAGTGTGCTAATATTGTACGACACATTTGCTGCTCCCCCGAGTGTGTTGGTTACTTTCTTCACAGCAACAACGGGGAAAGGTCCTTCGGGGGATATCCTGTCCACTGATCCGATGTAGTATGTATCCAGCATGATATCGCCGATAACCAGTATGTTTAGTTTGTTAAAGTCTGTTGTCATCATAAAAACGTTCCTTTGGTTAAGATAAGTTTGTACATTTGATTGTTTTAGTTGTTTGTATTTTTAGGGTGATCCTTTGAGTATGGACGATGCCTCAACTTGACGCATCCATCCGAGTATTAGGCTTGCCTGCGAGTAGTACCTACTGTCAGCATCTAGTGTGTTGTAGAGAGTTTCCAGCCGTTTCCATCTGTTTGTTGAAATATTTTCGCCCCCCTTCAGGTCGATGGATGCGTCTAGGATGATTATGTAAACGAGTCGATTTTGGTATAGGGAGAGGGCTTTGTACGCCACGGCGTCTTTTTTCTTCATTTTTTTGCGTGTTTTCTCCACCCCATCGTATAATTTTGTGTACCCCTCACCATCGGTTTTGCTGAGTTCCCCCTCTTTTAGTAGGAAGGTGTTCACATCTTGGCTGTTTTGTAGTAGTAGTGAATTTCGGTAGTAGTGTGCTGTGAGGTTTTGACCGTATTCGGCTATTGAGTTGTTGGGGAACTGAATACCTAGGGTTCGGTATCGTCGTTGTGCCTCTTTGTAGAAGTATGTTGCTGCGGCAAAGTCTCCATCGTTGTAGCTTTGTGTGCCTTTGTCGTCAAATGTAATGGCGTAGTATGTGGCTGTGTATTCGTCCAGCACCCTACTGTTTGTCACAGATGTAGCATTAGTACCAGCATTATCACCGGCACCGTACGCTACGGGCATAAAGACAGTGCCAGCCATGATCATGCTCCCGCCCCAGAGTAGTATCAGTTTTTGTATTTGTGCCCCTTTCGCCATATTTCTGATTCCCATTTGTGCCTCTAGCCCGATTATTTATTGTTATGCAGCAGTCTCTGTGCTTCGGAGTATTTTGGTGATGTGCTGTCCACCCTTTCTAGCCACAGGTTTATTTCTCGTATTAAGAATTCGTTATCTTGTATGCCTCTCTGTTGTCGTTCTTTGAGTTGAGTCATTCGAGTAAAGGCAACGTCGAATGCGAGTTCGCTCCGGTAGTTTACGATCTCTCGGGATTCGACCAGTGATCCAGCTAGGAAGTAGTATGCCTCCATTCTGTCTCGACTAGCTTTCGCCCGTGCCGTATCCAGCAACCCCCTAGATATCTTTCCTTCGGCAAGGTTGTAGTCTTGCACCAGTTTTTTTATTCGTCTGCTAGATTCGCCTCGGTGTTCACTAGTATTACCGTACGGGAGTCGGGAGTACGCTGTGTAGGCTTTGCTGTAGAAGTCTGTTGCACAGGAGTAGTTCCCCTCTGCAATACAAACCCTTGCATCTGCGACAAAAGCATCCCCTTCGCTGAAGGCATCCTCAACTTTTTTTTCTACAAACAGTTTTTGTTTCAGTTGGAGTGTGGCACGTTGGTATGGTTTCCGTTCTAGTATGCTCTCGACGATAATGGATGCATTTGCGTACTGCCCCTCTTCAAATAGGGCATCGGCTTGTCGGAATTCGTCCATAATGGGTGACTGTATGTAGAGGGTGTATATGGTGTAAAATCCAAATCCTACAAGACTAAAGACCACTAACGCTAATACCACTTTTCTCACTTTTTTAAACACTATCTGTCCACCTTATGGCATAACTTTATCCAGACCGTTTAATCTTAATCGGTATGACACACTACCATTATTGCGTTGTAGATATATTTTGGGAGTTTTTTATTACTCGGTAAAGTTCCATTTGTAGCTCTTTTTTAGTTACCATAGCGGCTGTTTCCGTGGCGTTTTGCATATCTCTTTTCAGAATATAACCGTACGTGCGGTAGTACAAATCGGTAACAGATGTGCCTGTGGAGAAGTATAAAAGACCGTTGCTGTCAAGGAGTCCGTACAAGCTCTTCTGCACCCCCTCCTTGTAAACAGCCCTGCAACTTTTGAAGTCATCCAGCATCTCGTTGGTGTAAACACCATTGGCGACAATATATGGTGCGATGACACATATTTCATCCTTCTCGTCATCGGTAAGGGTTGCGTATTCCCGATGGAATGCCTCCCACTGCCCCGACTCAGAATAACACACAGCCGTGTTGTATGTTAGGTTGTCCGTTGAGCATTGTGCGATTAGTGCACAGTCGTAGTTGTGGCTCTGATTAGTCTGCTTGTAAGAGTCGACGAGTAGGCAGTAGTTGTCTGCAGGCAGGTTGTATGTGTCTTTATAGCTGTTCATCATCGTAATATATTCGTCGTACTTCTCCGTTTGGTGGAGACGCTTGAGGGACAGGGAGACGGTTGTGGGTGAGGTGTAGCCCCCCACTAGGTTCCAGAACGGTTCGTAAGCCCCCACCTGAAAGAAGTATTCGGCGAAATTGTCACGCTGACTAACATCCAGTGCTTGGAAGTCTATGGAGGAGGATAGGAGCAGTAGCCAGTCGGTGTTCTTGATTTTGAGAGCCGCTTCAGTTTTGACATCATTGGGTTGATTGGTAGCTATGATGTAGTCCACAATACTCTTGTCAATGGAGTCTGCACACGACGTAGACAGGTATGCCTTGATAATCTCTGTGCCCCCTTTGTTACTCGAAACCACTGTTGAGGCAGCATCTTTGCACCTATTCAGGTTACCACTTATCAAAACCTTATTGGCAATCATGGACGTATCGATACTGTCGCTATCTTTGTAGCTGAAGTAGATATTCAGCACTCGAAGAGCGTCAACGTACAGACTGAGTTCCACGTATGATTTGTAGGCGATTCGTACGGCGTTATCCAGATCAGTCTCTGTAATTCCTGAGGTATTGTTTAGTCCAACATTTAGTGCCGTGTTCAGAAATGTTTCCATGTTGATTGCAGAGGACTCGTAGAGTTTGCTGTTGTAGCTTAGCACCCCTGCGTTGTACCTGTCTACAATGGTGAAGTCCCGCACGCTACCAGCAGAAGCATGTTGTGCCAACGCAGTCAGAGCAAGGAGCAGTAGGAGTGCAAGCAGGGGTAAGGTTTTCAGGAAATGTCTGTGTGTATGTATTGTATTAATGGTGCCACCGTTGAAATATTGTATCTAGTTACCTATTTGGTTGCCTTTCACGGGTATGAAAACCTGCTACAAGGGTAGTGAGAAGCCTTTGCCCGTATATTTGAGGTCGCCACCCACTATTGTTGCCTTGAGGTCGAACTGCTCATCGAAAACAATAATATCAGCATGGTTACCCACAACCAATGCCCCCCTATCTGCAACGCCAAGGTTCGCATAAGGGTTTTGGGAGGCGTACTGAAATGCTGTTGGCATATCAACACCCCACTGCCACAGATTTTTCACACCTGTGAGCATGTCTAGTGATGAGCCGGCGATGGTGCCGTCTTCAACGTGGTGCCAAAGGGAATCACGCATCTCCACCACCTTGCCATTAGCAAACAGATTGCCACCAGTCAGACCAGTAGGACATAGGGCATCCGTAATAAGAATAACCTTGTCGGAAGGTTTGCACCGCAAAGCAAGCTCGGCAACAGCCCTGTTAACATGTTTGCCGTCAGCAATTAATTCGCAATAAAGACGGTCATCCATTAGGGCGGCAACTACAGCACCGGGAGCACGATGGTTAATGCTAGGCATGGCGTTGAACAGATGTGTCACCCGCGAGAACCCCATATCCGCACCGCAACACATCTCTTCATGGGTAGCATTAGTGTGTCCTGCAGACAGTCGAATCCCCTCACCCCTGCAGAAATCCACCAACACACCGATATTGTTGGTCTCAGGAGCAGCAGTCATAATGGAGACCTTCCCCTTGGCAAAACGATGGATGGTTTCCAGCAAGCCTGTGTCAACTGTTTCACGAATCGCCTCAGGTGGTTGGGCACCAGCCTTGGACTTGGAGATGAATGGTCCCTCGAGGTGCATGCCGTGAATACGCGAGCCGGTTTCCTGCCCCTGAGCAGTAGCGGCAGCACGAATACCATCCACAAAAAGGGGTTCAAGGTTGGTATAAATTGTGGGACAAAACGACGTTACGCCGTACTGCAGAAGGGCATCAGACATACCAAGTATGTCGTCAACGTTGTTGTTGGCAGTGTCAAAGCCATGGAGCCCGTGAATATGTGTGTCCATCATTCCGGGTGCAACAAAAAGACCGGAGCAGTCCACAACATTAGCTCCATTCCCAGCGGTAATGGGGGTGCGAGACACCTCGGCAATCCTACCATCGCGGACAGAAACATACCCCTCAACAACTCCGCCACTAAGTACTAACTTGTCGGTTTTTATCACATAATTCATACGGTTCCCTCGCGTGTGTTGCTGTGCATCGTGCATCGTCGTGCGTTGTGTGTTGCTGTGCATCGTGCATCGTCGTGCGTCGTGTGTTGTGTGTTGCTGTGCATCGTGCATCGTCGTGTGTCGTGTGTTGCTGTGCATTGTGCATCGTCGTGTGTCGTGTGTTGCTGTGCATCGTCGTGCGTCGTCGTGCGTAGTGTCATCGTGCATCGTCGTGCGTTGTGTGTTGCTGTGCATCGCCTAACCACAGCGTCACCAAGCGACGAGCTACGGCGTCACAACACCTTCATACATTGTGCCATCTATGCGTATTTTGTACATTAGTTTGCCACTTGAGCGTCTTAGTGCGTCTGTGAGTGCGGAGTGTTTGTAGATATACAGTCGAGCTTTGTCCCCTTGGGCGATGTCAACGCTCCCCGATCCGTCAGCACCTATTTGGCAGTTTTTGTTACTAGCAAGTGTGTAGGTATTGCCCATCTGTGTGTTTGTTTGGTTGGTGCTGTTTCGCTGTATGGCGATGGCAACACACGGAGCTGAGTCTCCTGCGAGCGTATTGTACTTCAGTCCAACGGCTGGAATGCTTAGTTCGATGAGGTCCAGCTTCCCCGCGTTTGAGTTGAAGTTGACGTTTAAGACAGCGTCATCTCGCCCGTCATTTTTGAGGAGATTGCCATTGCTGACGTAATCAGCTTTGTCCACATCGTTGAACCACACAGTTATGAATGATTTTGTCTTCGATGATTTTCGTGGCAGGTAGTATGTTAGCTCCATGTATGGTGCATACCTCGGACTATCCACGTCACCAACAAGGTGGTGGGCAACTAGGGATGAGTTATATGATACGGGTCCGATAAGTGGTGCGGTAAGGTTGTTGATTCCCCCTTCTAGCGGTACACGGAATTGGTATGAGTCTGTGGACGGGGTGAGTGTTGCGACCTTCCCCTGCTGATAGAGGTATCTTGCGGAGTTGTTCCCTTGGTAGGAGTAGGTATACACGGGGATACTTCCCACCTGCGTACTAGATGGTACTACTCGTAGTACGAGTGTTGCTGCGAATAGGTTTTCGTCCCCTCTGATTCTTTTGTCTTTGATTGGTGAGAGCACTGCTTCGATGTACCGTTTCCCCCTCTTGGGGTCGTTGGAGATGAATGGTTGGTCGTCTCGGTTTATGGTTATATTTTTGGCATCAAGTTCGATACTACTTAGGTCTAGGTTGGATTTGTCTAGTCGGATTCGAATGGTTCGTCTAGTGTAGCTATTTTTGTAGAGTTCGAACATCCCCCCCGGTCCAGTGCCCGACCATGCACCGGAGATGATATCGCCCCCGACGTTGCTAGATTTCAGCACTTGTCGACAGGATGCGATGGATTCCCGTTCTTTGCAATTGACGATTAGTTCGAGGCTTCCGTTGCTGTAGATTTTGCCCCTTACGGGGTAGTTTTTCGCACTAGGGGAGTTGCTGGTGTCTAGTGCTGTCATGTTTCCGAACGCCAAGCGATACCCCCCCCCTTGGGATGGTCTAACCTGCAGTGAGAGTCTGTATTTGGCAGCAGGTTTGTTTGGGATAAACATTTTTAGGTCGTACACACCACTCACGAGGGCGTTTGACCGCGACATTTTGCCGGGTTGATCGTGCATGTAGATTACTTTGGTCAGTTTCACTGTGTAGTTTTTGTTAACGTTGTGGGCAATGCGAAACCGTCCAGCACCGTCGGTTGTGGCTGTTTCGTTGAGTGTTGGGATACGCACTATGGCACCATCCATGGGGTTGCCAAGGGAGTCGTACACTTCGCCGTGAACGTCTAACGCAGTAACATTTTCGGCAAACAGAACGTCTTCGTGGTAGTCCACAAATCCATCTTTCTGAATAACCATACTGAGGGAGGTAATCATAAACATATCGGGGTAGCGTTTCATCAGGTTGGCGATGGAGATGTCTATGAAGTCGGCAATATCCATGAGGGAGAAGCCGTCTGTTGAGTGCACCTGTGTGACAAAAACACCTTTGATAAATGTGAGGTAGTATGATGCCTGCTGAGTATCCGTCTTGCTCGTGCCCTCATAGGGCAAAACCAACAGGGTCGCCTTGTCGCCAAAATCAACCATAACTTTGTGTTCGTTGTCGCCTTTAGCAGAAAGGTAGTGGAACTGATCGTTGGCTGCTTCGAGGGAGACGCATGAGAATACACGAACATCCACAGGGTAAGACGACTGACGCTCCACACCGAGTTTAACGCTGGGTTTTGTGGAGAAGTAGTTGTAGGCAGTGCTAATGACGTCGCAACTATCCCCCTTATTTTTGAGATCAGCACTATCGGAGGACTTGATCCATACTCTGGAACCTCCGGGGAGCTCGCTGGGTAGGGGGAAAAATGTTTTCACTTCAGATGGCGATATGGCTATTTTGGCACCGTATGCAAGACTAGGCACAGTGATAATACTTATTGCCACGGCAAGGAGTAGCACACCAAAAGGGTGAGGGGTTGGTAAGTAGCGTCGTAAAGCGGTTTTTTTCGACCATTTCAAGTAACTAATCATATTCTTAATTTTAACTGTTATACCGCCCTTTCGTCAATAGAAATATCCCAGCAAAGTAAATTAATATAAGTTTGTATTGAAAAGAGTGCACTTTATAGGGTATCCTGTTTTTATTGATTAGTATTTTTAGGAGTATTACTTTGCAAACAACATCTGCAAAGGGATAGTTAAAACTATGGGAAACAACTCGGAAACTAACAAACTCAAAACCAGCAACACCGAACAGGAGCAAACAATCGCAAAGGGAACAACCACTGAAGAGAACCCAAATCAACTCAAAATTCGCGAAAAATACTCCGCCCAATATGCGAGATTCCAAAAACCATCGTTTCTAAAAAAAATGTATGGCATAGTTCCCATGATACTCTTCGCCGGCGTTACCGCACTCTTTCTGCTAACATCATGTGCCTCCGTCGCACCCTACAAACAGATTACACACAACACCCTCAACCTAACACAATTCTCACCCGTATTCATCAACACACCCATTAGCTCGTTCGAAAATAAAACATTCAACGACGAACAGTACAAAACACTAGTGTCCATATTCAAAGAGCAGGGGTACAACGTTGTGGACAACCCCATGGATTCCCGCTATCAGATCTACGTCAATGTGGTCAATATTTTTACTGCCAAACAGTTTACCTCTAGCATCCAAAGGGGGCTCTCCCTCGAAACCTACGAAGAGACTCCCAACAAACGAACACCACCTCGCAAACCCTACAAAACAAGCTCCATACAGCCCACAAACTACACATATATTTACATGCAATCGTACATACCAATCAACAGTGCCTTCCAAGACAGGAAAGTGCTCGTATGGGAGGGATCAGCTAATGTGCAGCGAGACGAATACCAAAAAACCTATGCAAAAATACTAAACAAACTGGTCAGCGACTACGGACGCGAACTCCGACGAAACACATCCAGACGTAATACCCCTTAAGCCGAATAAAATATAGCATGGAGACCAAAATATGAGCCTATTTCACAAAAACCCAACCATAAGCCGATTCAGAGCCACCCTGCTCCCCCTCATAGCCCTTGCACTACTCTCTGTTAGCATATCCTCATGCACCAAAGCTGTATTCGAAAGTGTAGACAACTCCAGATACTCACTCATGACCACCGACCCCATCTTCATCACCCACAACTCCACCGCCACCACCGAAGGGCAACGACTCGAAATTCGTGTTAAGAATCAGCTGTACCGCCAAGGGTTCAACGTTGTCGAATCCCGCAATAACGCCAAATACACACTACATGTTGAGCTCAAAGAAAACCTCGCAACTATCACCGATACGTCGGGCACAGGATCAGGGGTAGCCTTCAGTGTGCCCCTCGGCGACAGCTTTAGCCTTGCCGTACCCATTACTAGCTCCCGCGAACAATCACAAACATCGCAATCCGTAAAATCTCGTACCATGTATATCAAAGTGCGTGCCATACCATCCAACGACCTCGTGTGGTCAGGATCGGCAACCTACAACATTGGACAACCAGCACCCTACTACAACTCCATAATAAACAACCTGCTGAAATCTTACGGACAATCCTACTACGGGCGTCTCAAGATAGAGAAATAGATCGGTGATTATGCCAAACAGTTGCCCAGAACACGATGCACGACAAATAACTACTGCAAAGGAACGCCTCTCACATAATGACTAAAATGAACCTTGTGCAACAATACAAAATAGAATTTGCCAAAACTCGCAAATCACTGGGGCAACACTTTCTTATCAATCAGTTTGTGATAGATAAGATAGCGACCACAGCCACATCTTACACAAGAAATATTGTGGAGATAGGTCCGGGGTGTGGGGTGTTAACTATGGCACTACTGCAACACAATGCCCATGTTGTTGCCGTGGAGATAGACCCCCAAGCCATGGGGTTTTTGGAGCAACACCTCGGTGCAATATCACCACACCTAACCCTGCTCCATGGCGACGCCCTCGAGGTGGACTTTACCCCTGTGTTGCAATCTTTCCCCGCAAACACCACCGACGACCGCAACAGTAATCTGCCCTGCCTAGTCAGCAACCTGCCCTACAATATCTCCACCAAAATATTCACCCGCCTTACGTCGCAATATGGTCATCTGTTTCAAAGTGCTGTGCTCATGTTTCAGAAGGAGGTTGCTCAGCGACTCACAGCCACACCAAACAACAAGAACTACTCATCATTGTCCGTATTCACGCGATATTACTACGATGTTCGCAAGGTTGTTGACGTTTCTGGTAGCCAATTTTGGCCTCGGGCAAATGTTCTCTCCACCGTGCTTGTCTTCGAACGCAAACCCGCTCTCCCTCTGCCTCCTGACCATGAAGACAGTTTTTTTCGGTTGGTACGAACAAGCTTTACGCAAAAACGTAAAACGTTACGCAACAACCTCAAAAACACCACGATTAGCGGGGAGCAGCTCACGTCAATCCTTCAGTCCCTTGATTTGAGTTCTAGCGTCCGAGCAGAGCAGTTAACTTTATCAGACTTTTTGTACATATTTAAGCACCAAGATCAGCCTCAGGCACCCATTAACACACTTTAGCCCCAAGTTTTTGAACAGGGAGAGACTGCAGATTTTTACTTTCAAGGAATATGCCCGAACATATTTTTTCATGACCATAAGGCTTGCATCCATACCCTTACGTCTACCCTTACGTCTACCCTACGCCATGCCTAGCATATTGCTCGTCACTAGTGCCACTGCGGTATTTCTCCTGCTTGTCCACCCTGTTGGGCACGCCATCGGTGCCCCCAATACTAATACGAATACCAATACTAATACGGACGGCACATCCTCCTTGTCCTCCGACACAATCGTTATCACAAGCACCGGCATCAATGCCACCGGCAACCTAGCCCTGGACTACCTCGACACCCATGTTACTTCCGATAGCGGTTCGTGGAATTTTTCCGATTCACAAATTACCCTTGATGGCAACATCCACGGTATTTTTAATGGCAATCAGGTCAACTCTAGTCGCATCACCTTCAACACTGTCGACCAATCCGCCATTTTCAACAACACAACCCTCTTCATCGAGCCGTACTACAATATTAGTGCCTGCTCCTTAGAGAGTATCGGTAAGAATATTTATTCAGCCACCGGTGTTGTTTACACTACCTGTTCTGTTACGAATCCCGACTGGTCCATAGCGTTTAAGGATGCCACACTGCGTCGCAATAGGGATCTGTCGGGTCGAAATGTTTTGTTCTACGTCAAGTCTGCCCCTGTTTTTTATCTTCCGTACTTCAAGATACCCCTTCGTGAGGAGCGTACTACAGGCTTCTTGCCCCCCAAGTATGCTACATCCAACACCAACGGCTTTGCCATCGCTCCTGCTTTTTTCTGGAATATTAGTGCTGATAAAGATATTACCGCCTACACCACTCTCTACACCAACGCCACAGCCCTTTATGGTATCCAAGGACGTTACGCCATATCCGATAATGAGGGTATCAATCTCGAGTTTGATTACAGTAGAGACCGTGTTGCCTTTTACAACTTGGAGAATAGGTGGCATTTCGCCTCCCAAACCAACTTTGACGTGGGTATTGTCGAGTTCCGCATACGTTCAGACTATGCTAGCGATATCGACTTTTGGAACGTCTACAACGAGTTTTTCCTGTTTACCCCCAAAGCATCCACAGCCCGTGAAGGCTCCTACTACCTCCAAGCCCTAGCGGGGATACCCACCCCTTATGCCGATATTTTTGCTTACTACGACAGGGAAACAACCTTCAGCAGTCGCGTTACAAAACGTACCACCATCGAGCAGATACCGGGTGTAGAGATTAGCAAAAACATACACATCCAAGATATTGTATCCATCACATACACAGCCGATGCAACACGGGTAACAACCTTGGAAAACCTCGAGGATATCGAGTTCACATACGACAACTACTCCCGCTACCAAGTCAACCTTAGCGTCTACAAAGTTACCCCCTTCTACCTCGGCTACATCACCCCACAGCTGAGCCTCTACAGTACCACATGGTTTGATCGCGAACAGATCTTTTCCATCGGCGAAATTCTCTCTAAAAAAGTCCAAATCGATGACACCAAACGAAATATTGCCGCCATCAACCTACCGTACAGCTTTTACGACCTCAGCACCTCCTTCACAGAGATGAATATTCATCACACCTTAACCAACAAACTCACATACAAGTTTGTGCAAAACCACTCCACCGTCGGACAACCAAACTTCATTACCGAAGACAGAATCTCCCCCGAAAACTCCTTCACATATCGCGGTGCCTCCCGATTAAGACTAAACAAACACAACCTAACAAACACCATTCAACCCACATACGATATCACTAAGGCATCCTTTAATAATATCGACTTAATCTCGAAATACTCCTACAGCAACCTATTCGTCAACTACGCCAGCATGAATATCCACTCCCCCACCGAACTCGACGGACAATACTCCTTTGTAGACAACGCCACACTCACATTTAACAACCTCCAAACAGGTATTGAGTACTCCTATCGCGACATCAAAAACGACAACCTCACATCAGCGTTTAACCTCAGGCGATACAACACCAACATCAACCTATACGGGGGGATTATGCTCCCATCCATTCAAGTCTCATACAAACACCTCTTCGCCAATATCGCCCCCGCACTACTCTCTACCCAAGGTAGCAGACTAGTCAACACCGGTCGCGAAGCCAGCGTACGCATCATACGCCCCTGTTGGTACATTGAGGGCACCTACGCCTTCGAAAAAGCAGCCACCACACTCGGACCATTCGAACAGCAAACATTTAGCGTAAGTCTAGGACTACTCGGCTTCGACCCCATTGAAGCACCTATCATTCGAGTAATAAAATAGCAAGTTCCTCTTGTTAATTTGGTCGAATAGGTATATACTCTCAACCACGGAGTTTTTATTCTTATGAAGAGTTACCCCCCTGCATTGTCACCAAATATGGCAGCAAATATGACACCAAAAGCACCAAATATGGCAGCAAAAATACTACCTCTAACGAAACACACCCTCGTGCTCCTATCCCTAATACTAATACCCCTCACCCTAACGCCAATCACAGCACAAGGGGAGGTGCAAATAACATCATACGGCTCAGCACCAATATCCGGCGGCAACCTCTACACCGCCAACAACAGAGCACTACAAAGAGCACTATTCGACTCTGTCCAAAAATTCTTCAACTCAAAACCATACATCGACCAACCAACAGAAATTACCAAAGACTTTACCATCTTCATCAACTCATACAGCATCATCAACCGCACAATCTCCACAACCAACAACAGAGTCTCCTACGTCACCCACGTCTACCTCGACGACGAAGCACTCATGCAGTGGAACAATATCATCGGACTAGCAAAAACAAACTCAACACTATGGTACGACCTCTACATCAACGGCAACAGGGAAACAACATCCATCTACCAAGGGGTCGGACAACTACTCAACGCCAAACTCAAAAATACACAATACTACTCCGCCAACAAACAAGATACCATAAACAACAGCGTCGACCTCATAAACAACGAAGGGTACAACCAAGCCTACAACACATACAGCAACGACAACAATATCAACCGACTCATCTACACATCCATCAGCCTCGACTACAACGACGAAACACTAGTATGCAACATCACAACAACAACATCAGCCGCATACAAAATAGGCTCACCAGAAAGATACCAACCACAAACAAACATCTCCGAAACAGACTCCCTCAACACATGCATCAACGATCAACTACCACAAATCATCAGCTCCCTAGGCGAAACCATCGCCCTAAACCACTACTCCAACACCAACCAACAATCGTTCCAACTAATCATCGAAAATATGAAAGACATGGTCTACATCAATAACCTACTCAAACACCTCGCCAACAGACGCTACATCTCCGGATCATCACTACAATCACTATCCACCACAAACATCACCTACACCATCGACAGCACTTTCGACATCAAATACCTTAGCACACAGATCACAAAATATATCAAAAACACACCCATGACCGTGTCCCAAAACCAACCTCAACAAACAGACACAACTCAACTACCAAACAACAACCCAGACACCCTTACCAACAACAAGCTAACAGACGATACCCTTAATCAGAATATCCCACAAAACAACGCCCAAACCAAACCTGAAACCAAACCGTACAATGTAGAGATGAGACGCACCCCAACATACATCCGACTCATCTTCTAAACAACCACACACCCACGCAAATACTCTAGAGGGTAGCAAAATATAATGATACAAAAACTCCTTAAAACTATTGAACAGTACGACAACATCATCATCACTGGACACGACTACCCCGACCCAGACGCCCTAGCATCCTGCCACACACTCACAAATATCGCAAAACAACACTACCCTGACAAAAATATTACACACACCTACAATGGCTACATTAGCCGTGCCGAAAACCTCAACATGATGGGCGAATGCAATATCCACCCCGTCGACATCAACACAATAGACGTGGACAAATACCAGTACCTCATCATGATCGACACCCAACCAACCTCAGGAAATATCTACATCCCCACTAACATGGAGGTCATCGGCATCATCGACCACCACTCGTTACGCAATGAGTCCTTCGCCGTACCATTCTGCGATATTCGCAACTCCGGTAGTGCCTCCAGCATTATCGCCTCCTACTGCCAAGAGCTCCGCTTCCCACTCAATGAAGCCACAGGCACCGCCCTGTTTTACGGTGTTAAGACAGATACCATGGGCACTGCCCGCAAAATCAGGAAGTTTGACGAGATGCAACTCAAATACCTCGCTCAGTACACCTCCTTCGAAAAACTATCCCACATCGAGAGTGTTAACCGAACACCCCTCTACTACGAAACAGTTTGTAACGCCTACATCAACTCCGAACTTGTTCACGAAACCAAGTTTTTAATGTCGAACCTAGGCTCCATCGAAAGTTTAGATATTACAGGTGAAACGAGCGATTTCCTCATATCCAACAGGGCACTCGATGGTGTTATCGCCGTCGGTTCGTTGGATGAGTTTACATATTTTTCACTACGTTACAAGCCTGAGTGGGCTCATGCTAGCGAAATCGCCGGTTTCCTCGCACTGGGCAACGGTACTGGTGGCGGTTACAAAAAAACTGCTGGCGGACGGATTGGTCACACTGAAACCCTCGACAATGTTGCTGTTTATGAGCTTCTGAAGAGGCGTCTTGTGGAGTTCTTTCAGACCCATCGTCCCCCCTCTTCGTCGTCCCATACCTAGGCGTGCCATACCTACGCGTGCCCCCTCTTCGTCGTGCCATCCCTACGCGTGCCATCCCTACGCGTGCCCCCTCTTCGTCGTGCCATACCTAGGCGTGCCATCCCTAGGCGTGTGCCCCCACTACCTCTTTCCCCGCCCCCCAATAGTGGTGTTATTTATACTATTGCTTTTGCTGAAAAATTATGTTACAGTGTTAGGAATTGAGTACACTGTTGCAAGCACTTTGTGGTCTAATCATGATAATCACCCTCTGAGCGTTAGCCACGTCAGCGTTAGCCATGCCAGCGTTAGCCACGTCAGCGTTAGCCACGTCAGCGTTAGCCATGCCAGCGTTAGCCACGTCAGCGTTAGCCACGTCAGCGTTAGCCATGCCAGCGTTAGCCACGTCAGCGTTAGCCATGCCAGCGTTAGCCATGCCAGCGTTAGCCTCAGCTCATCAACCCTAATACTCACCTACCAACCGATACGGGATCTTTCAAATGATATTTTTTAACTACCATCTAAAACGCAACCGCAGCCAGCTTAAATACTCCATATCCAATTTATTTCGCTACACCTATATCGTCATTTTAGTCGTAATCGCCGTGTCGTCCCTCATCACAGGGAGCATCCCCATTGCAGGTATCATTGTCGCCGTAGTATCCTTGATCGCCTTAACCTATCGCGAGGAGTGGATTTTTGATGCTGAAAAAAAAGAGGCACGCTATCAGATAACATTCCTGCTACTCAACAAGGCAAACACCATCCCCTTTGACGATATACACTACTTCGACCTACAAAGGCGTAATCTGCCACAACCGTTTAATCGCAATCGGATTCAGTACTACCTCATCTTGGTAACCAAAGAGGGTCGATCTTACGAAATAGGCTCCGATAAGGTTCGCTACAGCGACAAGATCATCAGCGATGCAAACGATATTGCCGTATACTGCGATTGCCCCCTACACCACTCAAAAATATAATTAATTAAAAGTTAAAATATATAAATGGAAGGTATAATGTTATGGATTTGAATCAAATTTACTCATTGGTAAAGGACGACATCTCTGAAGCGGAAAGGGTTGCCAAGGTATCCCTCTCGCAGGAATCCGAATTCATCTCTGAAATAGCATCATACATGTTTGACGGCAAAAGCAAGCTCATACGTGCCACCCTCCACACCCTTTGTGCGGGCATGTGCAACGCCGACAAGGGGACTAGCATAAAAGTTGCTAGCTGTCTCGAACTACTACACAACGCAACACTCATGCACGACGATATTATCGATGGAGCATTACTGCGTCGCGGTTCCGAAAGTGTTAATAGCCGATTTGGCAACGACGTCACAGTACTCGCTGGCGACTACCTTTACGCTAATGCTTTTTCGATGATTTCCGAGCTCAATAGTGTTCGTCTAATCCAACTGTTCGCCCAAACAACAAAAAACCTCTGCACATCCGAGATTCAACAACTGCACAACATTGGCAATATTAACCTTACCGAAGGTGAATACATGAAGATTATCCACGGCAAGACAGCATCCCTTTTCGCTGCCACCTGCTCCTCGGTTGCAATAACCAACAACCAACGCACATACGAAGAGCGTGCCCTCTCCCTTTACGGTCAAAACCTCGGCTACATCTTTCAAATATCCGACGACCTGCTCGACTACTTCAGTCAACCCCATATCACGGGCAAAACTCTGCATAAAGACCTCTATGAAGGTAAAATCACTTTCCCTATGATAAAGCTACTGCAGGAAGTTACCCCTGAGGAGAAGGATTTCATACAACGCATCGCCATGGCAAACCCGCCAAATAGTGAACGGGAGGATATCTCTGCACAGGTCAACGCCCTCATGAAAAACTACGGCATTGAAGAGAAATGCAACGAAAACCTCATGGCACTCGCCAACAAAACATCGGCATACCTCTACCTCTTCGACGAAGATTCCGAGTATCGCGAAGCTCTGGAAGCACTACCTAGCATACTTATCACACGAAAAACATAACCAAGGCTGTATCAATTCAATGGCATGCTCAGCAGTAACTAGCACTGGCAACAGCGACCCTATCTACAATATTGTTCCCTTTGGTCCCATGCTGTCTACGGCGAAACCCTACTCCACCTACGCTGTCGGGTATACTAGCGACGAGCCCCTCACCCGTGGACAGATTGTGCTGGTTCCTGTTCGCAACAGAATACGTCCTGCCATGGTACTCGGTGAAACTTCGCCTGAGGATGTTAAGCCCGACGTAAGCTACAAAAGTATCCACCAACAAACGCCCATCACTCTGAACGCCCCCATGGTTGGTCTTCTTGAGTCCCTGTCGACCTACTACAGCGTCAGTTTAAACCTCACCTTATGGCGACTGTTGCCCACATCAATTCTAACCAAGCTCGCCGATACACCTCCAGAGTATGTTGCGGAGAAGGTTGTCGCCGTTGAGCCCATCAGCCTCACTCCAGCACAGTCGGTCATTTCCCAGAGTATTAAGGGGGACATGGACTCATTTTCCACCCATCTCCTCCATGGTATTACCGGTAGTGGCAAAACTGAGGTTATGGTTGACGTTATCCACGATGTTCTTGCCCTAGGCAAGCAGGTTTTGTACATCGTCCCTGAGATATCCCTGACCCCACAGCTTATCAGCCGTGTTTCGTCCCGCCTTGGTTACAAGGTTTCTTCATACCACAGCAAGCTTTCAGCAAGCAAACGTTTGCACCATTTTCACCATTTTCATACCGGCAATATTTCTATTATTCTTGGTGCGAGGAGTGCCCTGTTTCTGCCTGTCAAAAACCTTGGTTTGATAATTGTTGACGAGGAGCACGAGCATAACTACAAGCAGGATAATGCTCCACACTATCACCTTCGCGACATGGCTGTTCTCTACGGCAAGCTCGCCTGCGTCCCTGTCATCCTTGCTTCCGCCACCCCGTCAATTGAAAGCTACCATAATGCTACCCTAAAAAAATACCAGCTGCACCCCCTTTTGGAGCGTGCCAACACTGCTTCTGTTCCCGAGATGCATATTGTGAACATGCGTGAAGCCGACAGTATCGATGGCATAATCTCCCTAGAGCTGTACGACGAAATACACCAACTAATTAAACGCGGTGAACAATGTATCCTGTTCCTGAATAGGCGGGGGTATTCGCCACACCTTGTTTGTCGAACATGTGGCACAATGGCCAACTGCCTCAATTGCTCCGTACCCCTAACGTTTTACAAGTCGCGTAAGGTGTTCCAGTGCCACTACTGCAACAGCACAACCCCAAAACTCAAATGCCAAACATGTGGTAGCAACGATATTTACGACTACGGTGCTGGCACAGAAAAAGTGGCAGAGATAGTGGCAGACCTGTTCCCCGGAAAGGTCATGCAGATGGACACATCCACCACGAGCACGCACACCAAGCTTAAACGAGCTATCAAGGTGTTTGAGGCGGGGGAGAAGCAGATACTAGTCGGAACCCAGATGGTTGCCAAAGGGCTACACTTCCCCAACGTAACACTTGTGGGCATTCTGCACTTTGATAATATGTTCTCCATGCCAGATTTTCGTGCCAACGAAAGGGCATTCCAAATGATTGTGCAGGTCTCAGGTCGAGCAGGTCGTGAGGGTCTTAAGGGGAAGGTTATGGTGCAAACATTTATGCCTGAAACCCCCGTAATACAGTTGGCTACGGCGATGGACTACAACGGTTTCTACCAACTAGAACTTGAGCACCGGAAGGCATTCAACTACCCACCATTTAGCAAAATATGCAGGGTAACAGTTAGCGGCTACCACCCAGATGAAACCATGAACGTCATCCAACAGCTTGCCAACCCTATCTACACCATAGCGGGTGTTACGGTTAAGGGTCCCGCCGAGTGCCCCGTACATAAGATTGAGAACACCTACCGCTACAACTTCATGATAGTTGCCCCCACCCATACGTTGCTGCTAAGCACTATGCACCAAGTTCAGGAGTTGTTCAAGGCTCTTCGCACAAAAAATATTACGTTGAAGGTTGATAGGGATCCGTACAGTTTTTTATAGCAGTCCTTCTCGCTTCCAATAGTTCCAAATAGTGGATCGAACGCTCCTCGGATCGGTTTTCAGGCAGATATTTAGGTGCAGATTGTAGTCGGAGAGGCAACTTGCCGTGGTTTCCCCCGCAACATGGAAATTATACCGAGTAATATCCAATCCAGGCTGATCCACAAACGATCTTGCTCCTAGTGGTGACATCAGGAATACATCTTTAATGTTGAGTATTTTCATGTAATCCCCGACAAACCCATGATGATACTGTATGGTTTCCTGCGTGTACACATGGGGCGTTTCAAGGGCAACATTCTTGTTTCTAAAAAACTCAGCAATTTCAGTTGCAACAGGACTACTCCCCGACGCCAAAAATATGGTATCACCAGCCATTGATATTCGCTCCATCGCCTCCAGAATGTTGTCCATTGAAGCATCACTCAACACAACATCAGCCCTGCGTAACGCATACTTATTGAGTATTTTGCCCGTATCCTCGCCGATACAAATCAGACTTGTCGCAGCCATATCTCTCAATCGATAACGCATACTGTAGGCTGAGTGGATGTCGGGTATGATGATAAACATGTATCGAGGCTGATTAATCGGGAAGTCGTTCACTTTGTAGGAGAACATGGGCAAGGAGTATGTTTCCCAACCATCCTCCATAAATATGCGGGCATACTCACTCGACTTCGTAGCGTCCGAAATAATCAGTATTGGCTTCATGGGAACCCCCTCACAACCTATCAAATATCACCATTCTAACACACTTTCCACACTTTATAAATAACTAATCAGCCACATAAAAACTAATCAATAAAAATATTGTGTTATTAAATGAAGCGTGTATTATAGTAAATAAAAATCAACATAAAGGGAAAAACCTATGATAGAAATCAACCAACGCGCAGAGCTTGAAAAACTCTTCCTAAGCATCGACTCCTGCATATCTGAGTTCTCGTTCTCAAACACATTCATCTTCCAACACGGATACAAACAGTCCATTGACCGAATGGGCGACAACATCATCATCGCAAGCACAGACAACGACAACAACACCTACGCACTACTCACAAACAACCTCACACACTTCTCCTTAGACGAAATCGAAACCATCCTCAAAAAATATACGTTCATCTACCCCGTGGACGAAAAATGGCTGACACACCTCGGCGACGACCCCAGATTTGGCACCGAAGCACTCGAGGAAGACTTCGACTACCTCTACCTATCCGAAAAACTCACAACAATGCCAGGACGCAAACTTAGCAAAAGACGCAACCTCGCCAAACAGTACCACAACCTCTACACGCTAGAGCGTAAACCCATACAAAAAGAGACCCAAATAGACGCACTAATAGTACTCGACAATTGGGCAAACAACCGACTTGACGGCGGACGCGAAGGGTACTCCGACTACGACCAAGCTAAAGTTGGAATACTCAATCAGGACGCGTTAGGTCTTGAAGGGTACATATTCTACAGCAATGGTGAGCCATCAGGATTTTGCCTTGGGAGCACAATCTCAAACAAAACATTCAACCTGTTATTTCAGAAGGGGGATGTCCGGTATAAAGGGATATACCAGGCAATGAACATGTCGTTTGCTGAAACGATTGTTGGTACGCATCAGTATATTAATTTTCAGCAGGATTTAGGCGACCCCGGTTTGCGTCAATCTAAAAGTGCCTACTACCCCGATATTGTGCTCAAAAAGTACTCCATCTTTCTCAAGTAGTCCGCACCTCACGGCGACACGCCAACGCACGCCAACGTGTTACCGCGACGCACGACCACCATGTAACGCAACGCACGACCACCATGTAACGCGACGCACGACCAACACGAAAAATCGCACCCGCTACCTTGGTGGAGGTAGTTGAGTGCGACCATTCGACCTATCGACCTATTCGTTATCTTCCATTATTTTTGCACGCCAACGTGTTACCGCGACGCACGACCATGTAACGCAACGCACGACCATGCAACGCAACGCACGACCATGCAACGCAACGCACGACCATGCAACGCAACGCACGCCAACGTGTTACCGCGACGCACGACCACCATGTAACGCAACGCACGACCTACCCCTTGAGTAGTGAGTTTCCGTCCATCTCCTTGGGTTGCTGAATGCCCAGAATCTGCAACATTGTTGGTGCAATGTCGGCAAGTTTGCCGTTGTTGTCGCCAAGCTGTATGTTGTCTTTTCGTGAGTCGAGTGTTAGTCGCACCAAGTTTGTTGTGTGTTGTGTGTGAGGCACATTGTTTTCGTAGTCCCACATTAGTTCGCAGTTCCCGTGATCTGCTGTAACGAGGATGGTTGCTCCAGCGTCTCGAGCTGTTTGCAGCACTTTGCCCAGTGATGTATCTACCGCTTCCAACGCTGCTATTACTGCCTCTTCAACTCCTGTGTGTCCTACCATATCGGGGTTGGCGAAGTTGACAATGGCAACATCTAGTTCCCCTGTTTCGAATGCGGCACAGAATTTGTTGGTAACTTCTCCGATGCTCATTTCGGGTTTGAGGTCGTATGTGGCAACGTCTCTGGGGGAGTTCACGAGAATACGTTCCTCCCCTTTGTATGGTTCTTCCCGTCCGCCGTTGAAGAAGAATGTTACGTGCGGGTATTTTTCTGTTTCGGCGAGTCTTAGTTGTTTGAGTCCGTTGTTTGCGACAACTTCGCCGAATATATTTTTGTATTCATCTTTTGCGAACGCGATTTCGAGGTTAAAGTCTTCGCTGTACATTGTCATGGTTGCGAAGCGTACGTCTAGTTTTTTGCCTCTGTTAGCGTGTTCGAAGTTTTCGCTGATGAACATCTCTGTTAGTTGTCGTCCACGGTCTGTTCTGAAGTTGCAGAAGAATATTGCGTCACCATCTTTGATGTTGGTGTCGAAGCCTAATCCGTTTACGGCAAACGGTTCGAGGAATTCGTCTGTGATTTTTTTGTTGTATTGGTTTTCGATACCTTCTGCAACTGAGTTAAATTTTGGCACATTTTCGTTGTGGCATATTGTGTTGTAGGCTTTGAGGGTACGTTCCCATCGTTTGTCTCTGTCCATTGCGAAGTATCGTCCTGTTACAGTTGCCACAGCCCCCAGATTATTGTTTTTCATGTAGTCGTCAAGGTCTTGTATGAATTCGCGTCCACTTTGTGGTGGTGTATCGCGTCCGTCGGAGAAAGCATGCATTCGGATATTGTTTATTCCTAGTGAGTGGAATGCTTTTGCGACCCCTTTGATGTGTTGGGTATGGGAGTGCACGCCACCGTCTGAGACTAGTCCGAGTAGGTGTAGATTGCCCCCTGTTTTTTCTAGGTGGTCGACAATGTTTTTCAGTACGGGTAGTTGAGCAAATTCGCCACTTTCTAGTGCACGGTTGATTTTGACAAGTTCTTGGAAAACAACTCGACCGGCACCGATGTTTAGGTGTCCTACTTCGGAGTTCCCCATCTGTCCATGTGGTAGTCCCACAGCTTCTCCGCTAGCTTCGAGGAAGATGCTTTTATTTTCGCGTACAAGTTTGTCGTAGTTTGGGGTATTAGCGAGTAGAACGGCGTTGTGTTCTGTTTCTTCGCGATACCCCCATCCGTCGAGAATGAATAGGGCAACTTTGTTCATAATCATGGTGGAAGCCTAGTAGTGGCTTTTCCCCTCCTTTTCGAGTTCTTCTTTGCAATCTTTGCAGTATTTTGCGTAAGGTATGAATGAGAGTCTTTCTTTGGCGATTTTGTCGCCACAGTACTGACATTCGCCAAACACACCGTCTTCGATGCGTTGTAGTGCTGCGTCAATGAGTCGTATTTTTTTGTTATCGGTTTCGAGTTTTTCGAGCACCATGCCTTTGTCTTGCATTACGTTTGCTTCGTCGATAACATCCATGGATCCGGTGAATGTTGTTTGCGACTCTTCTAGGTGAATTTGTCTGAGTCTGTTTGCTTCTTCCTTAAGGGTACTTAACTTATCTTTGTAAGTTTCTAGGACTTTTGCGTTCATAACTAAGCTCCTTATTTGTTGTAGGGATGACCAGTTAATATGGTGTGCCCTCGATATATTTGTTCGACAAGAACATTGAATGCTAACTGATATGGCATTGTGAGTGGTGATAGGGAGACAAGCATATCAGCTCGTGTTCTAGCTACTTGGGGCAACCCTTCGGGCATTCCGATGAGGAATATTTGGTTGGCTCCGCCATGGTATTGGTTGTCGCCCATGATTTTGGCGAATTCGTAGCTGTCAACAGTTCGTCCACGTTCGTCCATGGCTATTAGTTGTGCCCTTGGTGGCAGGTTGCGAATGTATTTGTCCACAGCAGATTCTTTGCCTGAAAGTTCGATAAACTGTAGATCCACATGTCCTTTGAGCCTTGATGCGTATTTGTTGAATTGGTCGACAGTGTGGCTGTCTTTTAGTTTGGCGCATGTGACCACTGTTATTTTCATCAAGCCTCTTACGAAAATGGTTGTTGCCCCTACTTCGGGTCACGCCAGTTTCTGATAAATTAAAGTATACTTCTAGAAATGTTTTGTCTATAGAAATATTAACTTACTGCTAAACACTTCCCCTATTTTTGTGTATCTCTTTTGCTACAAACAAGTGTAGACGGTTATTTCAGCATCGTTCCTTTCGGCGACGCTTATCTATTGAAAATATTTATTCCTTGCGTCGGTCGGGTTAGTTGTTAGTTGTTAATCCGTATACTTTGCATTACCACGATGAAAGTAGTGCATAGTAATTGCCGCCGCTTGGGAGACGTTTAGGGAGTCCGCACCCTGAGTCATGGGTATGGTAATCTGCTCGTTGGCAAGGTCGGCAAGCTTGCTGCGAACCCCCTTCCCCTCCGAGCCCAAAATAACAGCAGCACGTTCAGGGATAGTAATATCGTCGATGTTTGTCCCCTCCGAAGCGGTGGAGTAGATCTTGTACCCCAAATTGCTCAAGGTTTCAACCCCTTCAGGGAGGTTTACAACTTCGAATAGTTTCACATGGGCAACACAACCAGCACTAGCACTAAAAACAGTAGGAGTTACCTTCACTTGCGAGTGTCGTTGAATAATAATGCTGTGGAAGTTGAACGAATATGCTGCACGGATGATGGCACCGAAATTTTGGGGATCCTGCACCTTATCGAGAACAAGAACAAGGTTCCCAAGGTGAGTATTAGCACGCAATGAGCGAAGCAGGGGCGTTACAACCTCAACAGCCGAGCCGGATACGGCATTGGGGAAGAGTTGTGCGTACTCTTCGCTGGAGTGCACCGACACTTTGGCATTGAAGTCAAC
The DNA here is from genome assembly GCA_947313855.1 of uncultured Deferribacteraceae bacterium. Classification (GTDB taxonomy): domain Bacteria; phylum Chrysiogenota; class Deferribacteres; order CAMZNJ01; family CAMZNJ01; genus CAMZNJ01. Next base: position 6,693 of record CAMZNS010000013.1, on the reverse strand, counting down.
GTCGTACAGGTTTGTGCCTTTGCGGATGTGGATATGTTTGGCGATTCCAGCTTTGCAGGCTTCGCTGACACTATTTTTGCCAAAAGCAATCATCCTACTCCCATCGGGTGGTAGTTGTATTTTGGTTGAGGCGTTTCTGTCCCCTTTTTTGGTGTACCTAGTGGGGGCACCGCCCACATTACTCCCAGACCTATTTTTCTGGTAACCACCACGCTTATTTTCGCCATCTTTGTTGTTTTTATACATCCAAGACCCCTTAAGTTAATTCAAAGGGGATTATAGCACACACGGGGGTATTTAACAACACTTTCGTGCCATCGATGGGGGGGGGGCGATGGGGGCAGCCTGCTGAGACCACCCGACGACTACCGCCGACACCGCCTGCCGACTACCAGCGACACCCTGCCGACACACCCGCCAACACTACCCGCCGACACCGCCCGCCGACCGCCCCGCTAGTTGCTGCTTCAGGCTATTTGAGGTTGAATTGGATCTTTTCGGCAACAGTTTCCGGATCCAGTCCTAGTGTTTTGTAGATATCTTCGGATGCTCCGCAAGGTGCGTAATAGCTAATTCCAAACGGCACAACGCGACAGTTTAGTCCTAGCCTTGCCACAGCTGTGCTTACGGTTGCGAATAATCCTCCTTGGTAGAGGTGGTCTTCGTATGTAAAGATTACGCCACTTTTTGCTAGGCGAGTGATTTCGTTTTCGTCGATATGCAGTGGTGTTGCGACGTTGTGGACGCCCACCGACAGCCCTGACGTTGCGTCATCCCCTTTTAGGATGTTGTACGCTTCGATGGCACGGTAGGTCATCTGTCCGTAAGCCAACAGCGGGAAGTCCCCTTTGCGTAGTGTGTCCACTTTGCCGTATTCGACACGGTAGTTTTCGTCGAAGAATACTGTTCCGTCCTCATTGGTGATTGTTGGTATTGGCGACCGCCCCATGGCGATGAAGACGTTTCCGTACTCCCGAGCAGCTTGTCGAACAATTCTGTCTGTTTGGTTTGCGTCGGCTGGTGCGTACAGTTTGAAGTTGGGCAGGTTACGCACAAGTGCGAGGTAGTCGACACAGTGGTGTGTTTTGCCGTCTTCGCCAACGTCCACGCCACAGTGTGTTGCTGCAAGTTTTACGTTACTGCCATTAATATCGTTCATCCTGTTTTGGTTGTACGATTCGATGAGGTTAAACATTCCGAACCCGGCGAAAAATGGTACAATACCGCTAACGGACATGGCACCGACGGTTGAGACAACATGGTGCTCCATTATTCCTGCTTGGTAGAAGCAGTTGGGGTAATTTTTGGCAACGTCACCGAGTTTGACTGACCCTAGTAGGTCGCAATCGAAAGCGATGAGTCGTTGTGGTTGTTCGTCGGTATTTTGTTTGACATCGATGGCGGTTTCTTGCGATGAGATAACGCTGTGAATTGCGTTTCCGAATGCACTTCTGTTGTCGGTTTTGGTTCCGGCAGGGTAAACCTTGGGGAAGCCGACTTGCATGTTGATTGCGGGGTTTTCCAGTGTGTATTTAGTGTAGTTGTAGCCCCATCGTTGACTGCGATATTTGTCTAAGTCTCCTGCAACACCTAGCTCTGCACAAGCTTCGGCGTATAATTCGTCGTTCGTTGGAGCACCATGGTAGCCATGCTTGTTTTCCATAAACGACACACCCTTCCCCATGGTTGTGTTTAGGATGACGAGTACGGGTCTGTCTATTTTTGTTGCACTGTTGATTGTTGGCAGAATTTGTTTGAAGTTGTGTCCGTCTATCTCCTCCACATGCCATCCACATGCTGTGTAAAGGGCTTTGATGTTGGTGGGCATAACTTCGCCAACTTTGCCTGTGGATTGTAGTGCGTTGTAGTCGATAAGTGCTGTGATGTTGCTGAGTTTGTATTTGGATGCAAATCGTGCTGCTTCTAGTAGTTGTCCTTTCTGCGATTCGCCATCCCCAAGGAGGCAATAGGTGTGTGCGTTTGAGCCATGAATTTTTGCCGACAGAGCGAATCCACACGCCGTCGACAATCCTTGCCCGAGGTTCCCCGTCGTCCACTCAACACCGGGGATAGAGCGAGTTACGTGCCCTTCAATACTCGATTCGATGTGTCGAAACCCGGTCAGCATCTCTTCACGGTTAATGAATCCATGGGCGGACAGGGTAGAATAGACCGCAGGGGAGATGTGTCCGATGGATACAACAATTCGATCGCGATTGGGGTCGTCCATGTTTTCTGGTGAGATGTTCGCGTATGCGTAGATGGCGAGCAGTGCGTCGATGGATGACATGGATCCACCCTGATGCCCCGATTTGGCAACCGTTGTCATGGTTAGAATATCGCCACGACATACCTTTGCTGAGTTTTCTAGCGTGGCTAGGTCGCTGTCGGATAATGGTAGCTGAACATTTTTCAGCACTTCAACGCCGTTTTCATGAGTAAGACCTTTTTTAGACATAAAAATACTCCTAATTTTGGTTAAAAAACTTTTTTTCTACTAGATAAATTATTACTAGATAAGTTGCGATAAGTGTGTGTTGTTTGGCGATGGAGTGTTTAATTTTCGTGGGGGGGCAACGCCACTCCAAAAGCTACAGTTCAATATAGTTAAGCATTAGGCACAGCACTTGCCGAACATATAAACACATTATAACTACTCCACCCCCCTTTCGTCAAGGTAATTAATTTTACGTTGCCCCGCTACAGCTAATTTGTTAACTTTGCACCTCAAATAATATTTTTTACGGATAAGTTGTGAAAATACTTGACAAACCTACACCGATTTGGTAGAATTTCTAGCAAGTAATACACTAGTTACTATTTTGGATAATAGGAGGACTTTATATGAGAAAAGTATTTATTTTCGGTCTGTCTTTAACCCTAGTGCTGTCTTTTTCGGCAGTATCTATGGGCAAGGACAGTATTGCTGAGCGACTACAGCTTGAGAACACTACGCAGAAGGAAGTTTACTGGTCACACAGAGGACACGGCACTTCCAGCAAAATACCCGTGGAAGACAGGGCAAACCATAGTTGCACAACTTGCCATGGGGACAACCCTCCTACTAGGGGCGTACTCATCTCACAAAAAACAGGGAAACCCCTCGACATCTCAACTATTGTGCAGGATGGTGTTAAAAACAAAATGCACGTTGAATTCTGCTGGGAATGTCATAACGTAAAAAAGGTTAACGTTGGTAAAAAGTGTGCTACATGCCACACTGGTCCAAAAACCTAGCCCTACCTGTGCCCCTTAATGTCCACTCTACACCGCCACATTAAGGGGTAGCCTCATTTCAACGTTGGTCGCCCTGTTGCTGTCTTATTTGTCGCCTTAAGGAGTCGCCTCATTTCATTGTTATACTTACCTTTCGTCAAGGTAATTAATTTTACGTTGCCCCGCTACAACTAATTTGTTAACTTTGCACCTCAAATAATATTTTAAATACTTTACATATCTGTATTCCTGTGTTACAGTCTTCAGTAAGTTGTGTATTTATGTTGGTATTGAACTATTCCGTACAATTAAAAAAGTACATAGAAATGAGGTGCACTTATGAAAACTAAATTAGTCGTTGGGTTTTTAGTAGTACTGTCCCTTTCGTTCGCAGCCGTTGCACTAGCTGTGGATGCACCGCCCAAAGGTAATGTTAATGTTGCCGAAAGCCTCGGGTTCTCAGGACTATCAAAAAAATCAGTAATATACCCCCATGATAAACACGTTAAAGCACTAGAAAACCAATGTGCCACATGTCACGTTCCGGGTGCCTCCAAAAAAGTTCTCGTCTCACAAAAAACAGGACAACCACTCGACATCTCAACTATTGTGCAGGATGGTGTTAAAAACAAACTGCACGTCGAATTCTGCTGGGAGTGCCATAACGTAAAAAAGGTTAAAGTCGGTAAAAAGTGTGCTACATGCCACACCGGTGCAAAACTGTAGCACCCCTGTAGCACCCATACCCTTTTGCTCTGGGTACCTGATCGACACTACCGCGTTAAGAGGCAGCTTAACGCTACACACTGACAAACTCTGCCCCACATGCCAAAAAATCTACACCAATAGATTTAAACAACACGGCATGTCGTAAAATTTTGCTAACATAGGCTCATATGTTATAAATTCCTTATTCTGAGGGGTATTGAACTGGTTTAACCCCAGTAAATCTACCCCTCAGGATTATCCAACAACCCCGCTATTGACTACTCTCAACCCCGCTATTGACTACTATTCTCAAAACGTATAAACTCTAACCAAACATTAGCAATAACTTCAATAATGGTGCCCAAATATGTTGAAAATTTACAATACCTTATCGCGAAACAAAGAAGATTTCAAAACGATGGAACCCAATACTGTTAAAATGTATGTATGTGGCATCACCACATACAATACATCCCATATCGGACATGCCCGTAGCGATATCGCCTTCGATATCATACGCAAATACCTCTTGCACCTCGGCTACAACGTCTCATTTGCCAAAAATTACACCGACATCGACGACAAAATCATACACAAAGCCATATCCGAAAAAACAACCTTCCAAAACATCTCCGAAAGATACATCAAAAAACACCAAGAATTTGCGAAACAGCTCAATGTTATGCCCCCAACAGTTGCTCCAAGGGCAACAGAACACATCGGCAACATTATCTCGTTCATCGAAGAACTAATAAACAAGGGGTTTGCATACCCGTCCCAAGGCGACGTTTACTTTCGTGTCAATAAATTTGCAGAGTACGGAAAACTCAGCAACCGCAACCTCGACGACATTACCTCTGGCGAGGGGGACGCCACCAAAGAACGTAAGGAATCGGAACTCGACTTCGCCCTGTGGAAGGGTGCCAAAGAGGGGGAGCCCTCATGGGAAACAGCTTGGGGGGATGGTCGTCCGGGCTGGCATATCGAGTGCTCAGCCATGATACGTAGTGAGCTTGGCGGATCCATCGACATACACGGCGGGGGGCTTGACCTTGTGTTCCCCCACCATGAAAACGAAATCGCACAGTCTGAGTCCCTAGGCGGTAACCCCCTCGCAAGTTACTGGATGCATAACGGTTTGCTAACTGTGAATGGCGTTAAAATGAGTAAATCTTTGGGGAACTTCATCACTGTTGATGCAATGCTTGAGCAGTTCCACCCCGAAGTTATCCGACTATTTTTCGCTAAAACACACTACCGCAGCAGTCTCAACTACTCCGTCGACTTGGTGATTGAGTCGGAGCGATCCCTCACACGACTCTACAACTACCTTGCTGAGACTAATGCTGCTACAGCTGTCACAAAGGGTGTTGATGCTACGTCTGAGGTTCGCAGTCTCTACTCCGACTTTGCGAGCAGTTTTACTTCGGCAATGGATGACGATTTCAATACGCCTTTGGCTCTTGCTTCTTTATTCACCTACACCAACGGTTGCAACAGTATTTTGAATGGTAAGCTAAACGCTGCAACTCTCATGTTATTGCAGGAGTCTAATGCTTCTGTTGTTGCTACGGTTTCGTCTATTTTGGGTGTCCTCGCCATGTCTCCTGTGGAGTTTTTCCATCAGATTATGCCTATTAGCGAGTCGGAGTTGCAGGACTATATTTCTCGCCGCAACGATGCTCGTAAGAGCAAGGATTTTGCCACATCAGATGAGATACGCGACACCCTTGCTGAAATGGGGATAATGCTTATGGATACAGCTAGTGGCACCCATTATTTTGTGAGCAAGGTACGCGGGTCGTAGTTCGCGGGTCGTAGTTCGCGTGTCGTAGTTCGCGGGTCGTAGTTCGCGGGTCGCTGAGCAAGGTTCGACGTGTCGACGTGTGTCGATGTGTGCGGGTCGTAGTTCGCGGGTCGCTGAGCAAGGTTCGACGTGTCGACGTGTGTCGATGTGTGTCGATGTGTGCGGGTCGCTGAGCATGGTTCGACGTGTCGATGTGTGTCGATGTGTGCGGGTCGCTGAGCAAGGTTCGACGTGTCGACGTGTGTCGATGTGTGTCGATGTGTGCGGGTCGCTGAGCAAGGTACGCGGGTCGTAGTTCGCGGGTCGCACCATCAGACCAAAAAAGCTACGGCGTTTTGAAGAATTCTTTAAAGTATCCCTGTTTCACTTTGAATAGCTCTTTTTTGTTGCTATTTGGTGTCCTAATCTTGAAACTCCCCCTACTGCCGGGGTTCATGAATATGGTTATGTGAAATGTTTCGCCATTTTTATCTTTCTGGTCATCCATAACCACTTCTATGTTTTCGGGATTGATGAGGCACGCCTTTGAAATATATTTCCCCTCTGTGGTTTCATTTCCGCACATAAAAATATATACATACCCTTCGATATACTCCACGTTTCGAAAATCCCATACGGGTGTTTCGCCTGCATTTTTTCTGGCATTGTCCCTAACTTGTATTAGTACATTGACGCCCTCTGCGACGGTATCTTTGGTTCGAATGCAGTATTTTTCTGCGTAAGATCTTTTTTTCTCATCGTCCTGTTTTTTTGAAATTAGGCTAATTTGGTCGTCAGCGTTTTCTAATATTTCCAGTAGAATAGCACCATGATAGAACTGTTTTTTTGATATGCTCATGAATTCACCTCTTTGGGATAAATAGTAGCATAATGTTTACTATTTTAGAAGAAATTTTATTTTGCGTAATATTTTACAGCACAAGTGTTGGGTGTGTTGGGTGTGTTGGGTGTGTTGGGTGTGT
>CAMZNS010000012.1 GCA_947313855.1 uncultured Deferribacteraceae bacterium | reverse complement strand
ACAACATACGTTGTACCGTTGAGCTCATCAACCCTATCGCCATGGAACAGGGTCTTCGTTTCGCTATTCGCGAAGGTGGACGTACAGTTGGTGCTGGTGTTGTTAGTGAGATTTTAGACTAAAATAAAGTAAGAAAAAGGTGAGTCCCATGGCTACAAATGAAAAAATACGAATCAAGCTTAAAGCATTCGATCACTTTGTTGTTGATAAAGCTGTCAAAGATATCGATAATGCTGCCAAGCGTACTGGTGCAAGTGTTGTCGGACCTATCCCTCTGCCCACTAGGGTGGAGAGATTTGCTCCGCTACGCTCACCCCATGTTAATAGTAAATCGAGGGAGCACTTCGAAGTTCGCACCCACAAACGCCTCCTCGAAATAGTAGACTACAACCCTCAAACAATAGACGCCCTAATGAAGCTTGAACTAGCTGCAGGCGTTGATGTTGAGATTAAACTGTAAGAAGAGAGGTCTTTTCAAAATGAAAAAAGGTATTATTGCTAGGAAAGTGGGTATGACTCAAATATACTCCGAAGACGGTCTCCTTGTTCCTGTTACTGTTGTTGAGGCTGGTCCGTGCAAAGTTGTTCAGAAAAAGACGGTTGAAACTGATGGCTACGATGCCGTTCAACTCGGTTTTTATGAAGAAACAAAAACACACAGAAAAAATAAACCTAGGACAGGACACTTCGCAAAGGCAGGCGTTAATGTTATGCGTCACCTGAAAGAGTTCCGCCTTGAGGATGTTTCCGGCTACGAAGCTGGAGCTAGTGTTGACGTTAGCCAGTTCGCCGAAAAAGAGCTAGTTGACGTTGCGGGCACAAGTATCGGTAAAGGGTTCCAAGGTGTTATGAAACGCCACAACTTCGCCGGCGGACCAGCATCACACGGTTCACAGTTTCACCGCTCAGGTGGCTCCATCGGGATGTGCGAATACCCCGGTAAAACACTGAAAAACCAAGGTATGCCTGGTCGTATGGGTGGCAAGAAAGTTGTTACTCAACGCTTGGAAGTTATGAAAGTTATCCCCGAACAAAACCTACTCCTTATCAAAGGTGCAGTACCCGGACATAAGAGCGGAATTGTTTACATTACGGATACAGTTAAGCCAGTAATCTAAAGTATTATTGGTTTGACTGTGAAAAAAACTATTGCACAGGCTTGTCTTGTGTGGTAAGCTGTTTATTCAGTGGCGAGAGCATGTCTTTTAAAACTTGGTCGCTAAGGAGCTCGCCCCCTTGTATGGCTAGGTTTGTTGGTTTTGTACCCCACCCACAATATGTTAGTGTG
>CAMZNS010000011.1 GCA_947313855.1 uncultured Deferribacteraceae bacterium | reverse complement strand
GTCGTACGGTGAGCAGTTGTAGCCGCTACTGAAGCCTGTTGTGCAGAGGTGGTCTACCTGAAAGATGGAGTAAGCCCGCCCCTTGCACAACACACTGTCTTCATCGCGATTATTTTCGCCGTCGCGATTGCTGTTGCCGTCGCGATTGCTGTTGCCGTCGCGATTGCTGTTGCGATTGCCGTTGCCGTCGCGATTGCCGTCGCCGTTGCCGTCGCTATTGCTGTTGCCGTCGCGATTGCCGTCGCCGTTGTGGTGATCATGCCTGCCCCCTTCGGAGCCCCAGTAGAGTAAATTAGCGGGCACAGTTGCCCCCGATTACTTTTTTCATAACCACCACCATTCTGACCTATTTACTTGAGTTGCCGATAAGGTTTAGTATTTCGCTATCAGTTGTCAAGTAGAGGTTTGTGCCCTCAGTGATTGAGTTTTCGTATATTTCCAGTGTTTTGAAGAACTCAAAGAACTCAGGAGCTTTGCCGTAGCTATCCGCGTAAACTTTGATGGCTTTGGCATCAGCTTTACCACGAATATTTTGGAACTCTTTGTAGGCGTTCGATGTAATTTCGACAGCTTCACGGTCGGTTGTGGCACGTATTTTTTGTGCTGCTTCACGCCCTTCGGAGCGGTACTGTTTGGCGATACGTTGACGTTCGGTAATCATTCTGGCGAAGACGGCACGCTCGTTTTGTGATGGTAGGTCTGCTCTTTTGATGCGAATGTCGGTAATGTGTATGCCGAAGTCTTCTGCTTTGCCTCGTGCTAGTTCGGTAACGTTGTCCATGACGGAGCGACGTTCCTTGTCAATGATATCGATGAGGTCGTGTTTACTTAGTTGCACAAGCATTTCGGAGTAGATAATGTCGTCAAGTCGTCGACTTGCACCGTTGATGTCTCGTACAGCGAGGTAGAATTTCATGGGGTCTTTGATGTACCACATTGCGTAGTAGTCAACTAGCAGTGTTTTTTTGTCTGCGGTAATTGTTTCTGACGGTGATGCGTCTAGTTCCAGTATTTTTTTGCTAAATGTTATTTCTGATTCAACAAACGGTATTTTGTAGTGCAGACCGGGATCGGTGTAGACTCTGACGGGTTTACCGATACGCACGATGAGTTTTTGTTCTGCCTGTTCAACAATAACGGCGAACAGTGAGAATGTCACTGAGGATACCACTGCGATGGCTACGAGTATGTAGAGAAAGATATTTTTGTTCATGGGTTACTGTCCCCCTGTTACTGAGTTTGTTCCGATAGTGCTGATAACGCCAACGGTGTCCTTATTTTTGGGATTTTTGGGTACGATGGGTTCGTTTACTCCGACAATGGGGTTGAGGTTGTCGATATTGCCGTCGAAAATAACCAGTGTTGCCGCGCTGAGTATGGAGTTCATGGTGTCAAGGTAGAGGCGTTTTTCGGTAATAGTTGGGGCATTTTTGTAGCTTGCGTAGATGGCATCGAATCGTGAGGCATCACCTATGGCACGGTTTGTGATATTTGCCGAGTAGGTATTTGCTTGCTCTAGTAGGCTGGCAGCGTCCGCGCGGGCTTGTGGGATGACCTGATTGGCGTAGGAGTCTGCTTCGTTGATGAAGCGGTTTTTGTCTTCACGCGCACTGGCAACGTCTTTGAATGCGTCAGCAACTTCGAGTGGTGGGATAACGTCTTGTAGTTGTACAGCAAGGATATCGAGTCCGGCACCGTAATCGTTGAGTAGTCCTTGGATGATAGTGCGTGTTTCGAGTTGTACAATATCTTTCCCTGTGGTGAGAACGTCGTCGATGAGTTTGCTACCAGTAACTTCTCGGATGGCAGATTCGGTGGCATCTTTGAGTATAACTTCCACGTTGTCGACGTTGTAGAGGTAGTCGGCAACATTGGCGATTTTGTATTGCACGATGAGTCCGATGCTGACGATATTTTCGTCACCGGTTAGCATGCGTGATTCGTCGCGTATATTTTCGGATGACACTCCACGGTTGTTGCTACGGAAGCCGATTTCTGTACGGTGTACAGCTGTTACTTCAGCCTTGTCTACGCTACCGATGGGGAATGGGAAGTGGTAGTGTGGTCCGGGGTTTTTGATGGTTGTAAACTTGCCAAAAACCTTTACGGCAGCCTGTTCGTTGGGTTTGACTATGTATATTCCGCTAGCTAGCCAGATAACGAGTAGGATTGCAAAAATCACCATAATGGCATTTTGCGGTTTGTTCAGTCTATTGTTAATATTCTTCAGTATATCCGAATATTTGTCTAAGGGCTGATTCATAAAAACCATAACCTCCAAAGTTGGTACTTTCAAAGTTATGTTAACAAAAATGCACCCGACATGTCAAATAAATTCGGCACCTCATTGTTTCACGCTTTTGTTAGGTGGTTGTGTGTTGAGTTTGAGGCATCAAAGTGTTATAAATATTTATTCTAGCAGGAGTAGTATCCCCATCCCTATTGCGATAATCATTTCCCATTTCATAAGAAGTCCCTAAGTGATTTTTCATCCGAGGCAACCCGCAGTTTTTCGAGGGAACGCACCTCTATTTGTCGTACACGTTCGCGACTAACGCCCACCTCTTTTGCTAGGTCGTCTAGTGTTTTGACGTTGTCCCCCTCAAGTCCGTACCGCATGCTTACGATGTATGCTTCTCTATCGCTGAGACTTTGGAGCATCTCACGGAGTGTGCTACTGAGTACCCGTTTAAACAGAATCTCCTCCACCTTAGGACCATTACATGGGAGTACATCTCGAAAACACTTGGTATCGCTCCCCCGCATGGGTGCTTCCAGTGAGAGGTAGTTGCGAGACACCCGTAAAATATTCTCCACATCCGCCAAGGGGATATTCAGCAACTCAGCAACATCTAAGGTTTGTGGCTCATGACCGTGTTTCTGTGCTAAGGATTCCATGGTGTTGTTAATCTTGTACATCAACGTCGCCTGCTTGACAGGAAGCTTGACCGTACCAGACTGCTCCGACAAAAACTGAACCATGGACTGACGAATCCACCATACTGCGTACGATATGAACTTCACGCCACGAGTAGGATCAAACCGCTTAGCAGCACCAATCATACCCAAGTTGCCTTGATTTACCAAGTCGCCAAACGATACGCCAGTGTTGCGGTAGCGATTAGCAATACTCACAACAAAACGGAGGTTCGCAAGCACCATTATCTCCAAAGCACGATCATCACCCATGCGAATACGCAAACCTATGTCGTACTCTTCATCCCTTGTCAGAAGGGAGAACTTCGTAATAACGTCCATGTATGCCTTGATGCCGTGCTGATCTATGGACGGAATATTTAGAAGGGTGTAGGGTATGGCATCAACGGTGCGGGCGGTTTTGTTGGCAACAGTTGCCTCATTTGCAGGCATGCTCGCCATATCTGCAAGGGGGATGTCGAGGGTGTCTGCGTCTAGGGCGTCCACGTCTAGGGTGTCTGCGTCTAGGGCGTCTGCGTCTAGGGCGTCTGCGTCTAGGGCGTCTGCGTCTAGGGCGTCCACGTCTAGGGCGTCTGCGTCTAGGGCACCAGCATCTAACTGATGAGCCCCACTCCCAATCCCAGGTTGCATGTCCCCCTTTTCGTTATCGCTATGACGCAAGAAGATATCCACACTACTCCCGTCGTGGGCATTATGGGCATTACTAGCACCATGGGGGGCAGCCTCGTCCACAGGTATTGAGTCGGACAGCAAGCAATTTCCACCCTCCCCTTCAGTTTTCACGTTTAAGGTGTCTTCATTGCTATCAGTATTGTTCATCGCCTTCTGGTCGTGTTTTTCTGATCCGTCGTGTTCAAACTTATCTTGCAACATGTCATTTCCCCTTATCAGCTTAGCGGTCAGAGTCGTCCAAGGCGAGCTAAGCGTGCACATCGACACAATTTTTTTGCCCTAGACGGTCTGTGCCGATAAATATTACTTATTAAGAATATAGGCACTCGATTTGCAGTTTCAATACCCCGACCAGAAAATATTATTGAAATACTGCAACACCCCTCAATATTCCAACACAACTGCACAAGCCCCATACCCTACAACCTACTCTGCAACATCAGTTTCCACCCCCTCTAAGCACTCAACTTGCGACACCAAAGCATCTATCTGCTCCTGCATCTTCAATATAATTGCAATGCCAGCTTTGCTCACACCCTCCACTTTGGCAAGATGCACAACATACCTAAGCTTCACCAGATCGTCTCTACTGTAAAGACGTGTTCCCCCTTTCGATCTTTGGGGGGCGATAAAGCCCAGTCGTTCGTACATACGCACCGTTTGCGGATGCAATCCCAAAACCTTCGACACTACTCCAATAGAAAAACACCCCTCGTTATCGTTAATGGTTGTGTTCATAGAAACCCCGAGAATACTACTCCTTGCGTTGTTTGCGTCTGTGTTTGCGTTTGCACGTCTTCGTCTGTGTTTGCGTTTGCACGTCTTCGTCTGTGTTTGCGTTTACACGTCTGCGTCTGTGTTTGCGTTTGCACGTCTTCGTCTGTGTTTGCGTTTACAAAACAGCAACTTCGCCCAGCCACTGCATTTAAACAGTAGTTACCAATCCTCCTTAAAAACTGCAATCACCTGCACTTTATTGGTAGTAAAATATTAGTTGGTTCTTGCCATAAAATATCTTATAAGACATATGATATTATCTTATTCGAAACGAGTCAAGGAATATTAGTAAATTTTATCATAAAATATTAAATACATTGCAACAACCCCGCCACACAGACCTCCTCGCAACCCCTGCAACACCCCTGCAACACCCCTGCACAGCACAACAGCAGTAGTTAATATTTCTTGGGCAACACTGTTGACGAACCGCAATACAAGTGCTACAATACATATGGTTGCGTTAAGGCTGAGAACCCGCCCCACTCCTATCCCCTATCCTCCACCCCTGCCCCGTTCTCTACTACCCGTTATACATTACCCGTTACCCGTTATACATGCCCCACCCTCCACGCCTTGAGCACCAACAACTACTACATAAAAAAACTTGCTGAGAACCAAAACTCACAAAGTTTAAACCATATTTTAAGAGGTGATGATATGTCATTTATTATTGATGTTAGAGCCAGAGAAATTCTCGACTCACGCGGAAACCCAACCATCGAGGTTGACGTTGTAACTTCCGACGGCATTCTCGGTCGTGCTGCTGTGCCATCCGGTGCGTCCACAGGTGTTCACGAAGCTGTCGAACTACGCGACAACGACAAAAAACGCTACATGGGCAAAGGTGTCTCCAAGGCTGTGCAAAACGTAAACACCACCATCTTTGAAGCCATCGAAGAACTCTCCATATTCGAACAACAAACCATCGACAAAATAATGATAGACCTCGACGGCACCGACAACAAAAGCTCTCTCGGTGCAAACGCTATCCTCGGCGTATCCATGGCCGTTGCCCGTGCCGCAGCCGAAACACTCGGACTACCACTCTACAGATACCTCGGCGGCACATTCGCACACCAAATGCCTGTGCCCATGATGAACATCATTAACGGCGGCAAACACGCCGACAACACTGTGGACTTCCAAGAATTCATGATTATGCCCGTTGGTGCTCCAACATTCAAAGAAGCCCTTCGCATGGGTACCGAAGTCTTCCACAACCTCAAAAATGTCTTACATGCCAAAGGGTACTCCACAAGTGTTGGCGACGAAGGGGGATTCGCACCAAACCTCAAATCCAACGAAGAAGCCCTCGAACTCATCGTCGACGCAATCAAACAATCCGGATTCGTACCGGGCAAAGACGTTATGCTTGCCATGGACGTTGCCGCATCCGAAATGTATGAAGACGGCAAATACAAATTCTTCAAATCCGCACCCGAAAAACTCATCACCGCCGAAGAACTTGTTGCTATTTACGAAGATATGGTTGCAAAATACCCAATCATCTCCATCGAAGACGGGCTCCATGAAGACGACTGGGATGGCTGGGCAAAACTCACCGACAAACTCAGCTCCAAAATCCAACTCGTTGGCGACGACCTATTCGTAACCAACACAACACGCCTGCAAAGGGGTATCGACAACAATATCTCCAACTCCATCCTCATCAAGGTCAACCAAATCGGTACCATTACCGAAACCCTAGATGCCATCGAAACCGCAAAACGTGCTGGCTTTACTGCTGTTATCTCTCACCGTTCAGGGGAGACCGATGATGCTATTATTGCCGACATTGCTGTTGCTGTGAATGCTGGTCAAATCAAGACTGGTGCCCCTTCCCGTATCGACCGTGTGGCAAAGTACAATCAGTTGCTTCGCATCGAAGAGGAGCTCAACGAGGAGACCCCCATCGCCGATTACCCCGGTTTGAAGGCGTTCTACAACCTTGATATTAGCAAGAAGTAGCCTGTCCATGTCGTAACAACTTACTTGCCATGGATTTAGCATGGATTTACCATGGACTGCCCCATAGGCTTAACCATGCTGCCTCTGTGCTTTGGTTTGTGGTCACTTGCATCGTTAGTGTTTGCAGGTGGCCACTTTTTTTTGCTGTGCCTGCGTGATGCTGTGCCTGCGTGATTGCTGTGCCCTGCGTGATGCTGTGCCCTGCGTGGTTGCTGTGCCCTGCGTGGTTGCTGTGCCACAGGTTTCATGGTAAAAAAATATGCACTAGGTGCCAAATTTTTAATTGACATCGTCATTAGTATCGGTTATTATGGTTGAAGTTGTGGTGGACGTAGCTCAGTTGGTAGAGCTCTGGATTGTGGTTCCAGTGGTCGCGGGTTCAATCCCCGTCGTCCACCCTTCCTACTTTTTTTGCGGATAGCTTCTACCAACCTAATGCCCTTACCACCGGCAATTTTAGGACTAGCTACTGCAATATCATATTTTGTATGCGAGTGTGGCGGAATTGGTAGACGCGCTTGACTTAGGATCAAGTGCCGCAAGGTGTGGGGGTTCGAGTCCCTTCACTCGCATCCTTATTTTTCATTTCTCATTTATTTTTCATAGAAACAAGCCATCCCGTTAGGGCGTGGCGAACACCGTGGAACGCAGACGTGGCGAACACCGTGAAGCGTGGAACGCAGACGTCGTCTCATCGCAAAACATAAACTGTAAATAATGGAAGATTAAAACAAAGAAGTGCCCGGAGCCGGACTTGAACCGGCACAGGATAATTACCCCGAGGGATTTTAAGTCCCTTGCGTCTACCAATTTCGCCATCCGGGCAACGCAAATAATTATACTACGACTAAACATCGTAAGTCAAGAAATAATACGCAGGAACCATTACAACCATTCTATCATTAAAACAAATACATATTTGATTATAATTTACATAATACTATTGCATTTTGTAAATTATTTGATAAAATACATTGTGAGCAGGTCTTGTGGCTTGCTCAAAAATATGAATAAAATCAAAAAGATTCATATATTTTATTAGCGAGGTGCTATTATGGCAAACATTGGCGTTTTTTACGGAACTATGACGGGAAATACTGAACGGATAGCGGAAACTATCGCTGAACAACTTGGCGGCACACTACATAGTGTTGCTGATGCCGAAACCGCTGACTTCGAAAAGTACGACCTAGTGGTTCTTGGTAGTGCCACTTGGGGCGACGGCGACCTTACCGAAGACTGGGAAGACAACCTTGACAACTTTAAAAGTGCATCACTTTCCGGCAAAAAAATAGCGATGTTTATGCTTGGCGACCAATTCGGTTACCCTGACAGCTTCGTTTCATCATCCTCAATTCTCCTTGAAGCACTCAAATCTACTGGTGCAACTCTCATCGGTCAAACGTCAACAGACGGCTATGAGTTTAACGAGTCTGGTGCTGGTGTTGTTGTTGATGGTAAGTTTTCTGGCTTGGTTCTTGATGAGGACAATCAGTCCGACCTCACTGATGAGCGTATCGAGAAGTGGGTGAGCGATCTGAAGGCAAGCCTTTAAATCCTTTAGGGCAATATTTCGATAGACGGAACTTTTTATATTTTATGGGTCGACGGCAATCTTGCTGACGCTTGTAAGCCGTTCCGTGTTGACAGGGGGGGGCAGCCGTGCGTGCTGTCCCTTCTCTGACGCAACGCAACCGCAACCGCCACCGCCGACGCAACGCAACCGCAACGCAACCGCAACGCAACCGAAACCGCCGACGCAACGCAACCGCAACGCAACCGCAACGCAACCGCCACCGCCGACGCAACACCACCGCAACCGCAACCGCAACGCAACCGCAACCGCAACCATCGACGAACATGCCCACACCGACAAACGTGTCCGTGTCTATGCAACGCCATCGCCACCGCCATCGCTACAGCGAAAACTCCCCGTATATTTTGGGCATCTTCCCCGTGTGTAGGGTGCCCTGCTTTAGGTTGTGTTCGTCCATGTATTTGTGTATTTTGTTGATGAGCAGGTTTTTGTTGTGTGTTACGGATGTGGCGAGTAGCATCGACTCCACCGCTTCCCCTTGCAACCTTGAGACGATTGTTTTTGGTGGCATGACGGCTATTCCGTAGCTTACTGCTTCCACATATTCGTCTTCGGTTGGTAGTTGTATTTCGCCATTTTTGTACATTTTTGCCATTGCTGTGCCTTTGATAATTTCGAGGTTGTGGAATTTGACCATGTCCACGTTTAGTGCTGCGATGAGTTCAGCGGTTCTTTTGTAGTCGTCCATATTTTCGCCGGGCAGTCCGAAGATTGCGTGTGCACAGACTTCCAGCCCTACTTCTTGGCATCTTCTGACCCCTTCCACAAAGTTTTCGACGCTGTGTCCTCGATTTGTTTGCATGAGCGTTATGTTGTTGGCGGTTTGCAGTCCCAGCTCCACCATGACGTCGTATTTGGTATTGAGTTGTGCTAGGTAGTCTAGTTTGTTGTCTTCGATGACGTCTGATCGGGTTCCGATGTAGATGCCTCGTATTGCGTCGTCGACTAGTGCTGCTTCGATTCGTCGACGCATTATGTTTAGTGGTGCGTGGGTGTTGGAGTAGGATTGGAAGTAGATGATGTAGTTGAATATTTCGCGTTCTTTGAGTTTGTCGATGCGTAATTTGACTTGCGAGGTAATGTCTCCCTCTTCCACCATGGTGAAGGAGTGAATATTGCAGTATGTGCATCCGCCCCTTGTGATGGTTCCGTCGATATTTGGACATGAGAAGCCTGCATCTACTGGCACTTTGAAGGTTCTGTCCCCGTATTTTTCCTGATAAAATTGGCGTAGTGTTTTGTATCTCATTATAATTGTGTCCATGGGTTTTGTTTTGTGCGAGTTGAGGCGTGTTTAGTCTTGCTTATTGTTGCCTGTCCAATTATTGACCATGGCGTCAAACGTATTTGCCATGAGCCTTGCCACTGTGATGGGACCGACCCCACCCGGTACTGGCGTAATATTTTTCACCTTCGAGGCAACATCGTCGAACAGAACATCCCCTGTGGCAACATCGTCTACAATTGTGATGCCCACGTCTATCACCGTGGCACCCTCTTGGAGGAAGTCTCGTGTAATGTGACCCGGCACGCCGATTGCGACCACGACTATTTGGGCGTTCTGGGTGTACTGTTTTATATTTTGTGTATCTTTGTGGCAAAGAGCGACGGTTGCGTCCATGTTGCTGAGCATGATGGCGAGGGGTTTCCCCACAAGGTTGCTTTTCCCTACAATGGCAACGTTTAGTCCTTTGACATCGGGTAGGCAACTATTGATGCAGTCCATGATTGCGAGTGCGGTGCAGGGGTAGAGTGCGGGCAATCCCATCGCCATGCGTCCGAAGTTGTGTGGGTGTAGCCCGTCCACATCTTTGTTGGGGGCAACACTGCTCAGAACATGCATGGCATTGATGTGGTTAGGCAGTGGTAGCTGTACTAAAATGCCGTGGCAGTCTTGTTGTGCATTGTACCCTTGAATACATCGTACAACGTCACCTTGTGAGGCTGAGTTGGGCAGTTGTTTTAGAGTAAAGCTGAAGCCTATTTTCCGTGCAACATCCTCTTTTCGAGCAACGTACACGGCACTAGCAGGGTTATCCCCCACTAGGATTACCACAAGCCCCGGACGAACGTTATTTGCTTTGTGAAATTTTGCAACTTTTGTTGCCGTACTACTTATGATATTTTGGGCAATCTTTTGTCCATTGATAATATTCGGTATTTTGTTCATATTTTGACCACCCAAGCACCTGAGAATTTAGGGTGCAGTGTTAAAGTTTTATTGGTCTTGGGGGACGCCAGCATTTTTGTCGCCAGCATTTTCACCCTTTTCACCCTTTTCACCCTTTTCACCCTTTTCACCCCTGCGTCCACTTTTCCCGTCACGAATCATCCCCACAACGGAGTGTACAAAGGCGACAGCGATAACACCGATACTCGCAGCGGCAATCACTAGTCCTTCGATATGAATTAGTACCGACAGGAACATCATTATTCCCAGCAGTAGTATTGACCAGTAGGCACCATGCTCGATGTATTTGAATTTTGCTACAATGTTGTAGTCGGCGGTGAAGATGGTCAGGGAACGCACGAAGATGGCACCGATGGCAAGTCCTAGGGAGATGATAACAATATCGTTGGACACCGCTAACGCACCAACAACACCGTCCAGCGAGAAGGTTGAATCCAAGACATTTAGGTAGATGAAGCCAGCCAAACCGCCACTCAACAACACCGAACCGCTCAACCTATCCAACACAGTACTAATTGCATGTACCACGTCGAAAACAATTATACCGATAATACCAGCAATAAGCACGTTGATTATGTATTTTCCCTTGTCCATATCCCCCATAATCGCAGACACCGACACTAGCAGAACCATAACTATTACCGTGGGCAACCCTGTCATGAAACCCAACTTGGATATTGCTTTTTCGATGGGCGTAAGCCAAAACACACTCTTCCCCTCTTCCGAGAAGTAGTACAGGGCAACCATCATTAGGAATGCACCAGCAAAGGGGCTAATAACATAATGACTCTCCGCAAGGATGGAGGCGTACCCCTCAGGGTTGACTAGTGACAATCGAACAACATCAAACAGACCCAACGACGCACTCACAGCAACAATAAAGACGGGCAAAACAATACGCACGCCGAAAACTGAGATGAGTATCCCCCAAGTGAGGAACCGTCGCTGCCACTTCTTGCTCATGGTTGTGAGTATTTTGGCGTTGATGATGGCATTATCAAACGATAGGGCGAGCTCCAGCAGTGCCAGTGCAACAATCAGCACCATTATGCTTGTAATCCCTGCAACGGAGTCTTGTGTGTAGATTGCGTAGGATAATCCCAGTGCCAGGCATATTATTGTGAATATTATCGAGAACAGAAAGTATTTTAAAACAATTCTCATAGCGTCTCCTTAGCGAATAAGTTTAAATGTGTAAACCTTTCTATTTTGTTACTCTTTAAGGCTCTTATTCGCTAGCAGTACAAACTGCATTATTGCATGACAGCGACAGGTTGTCAACGCATTTCATACACCCACAGCCCTATTAATTATTATTAATGAAAACTTAATATTTGATAGACTTTTTGCTATCCCATAGTATATAATATAAATGAGGGTTTTTAACCCCTCTACTTTTAATTTTTAATAATACGGAGGTTTAATTCATGAGCAAAGCAATCGAACTCTTGAACAACCAACACACAAACGAACTAACCGCAGCGTACAGGTATCTCACGATGGCGTACTCCCTCGAACAGATGGAGCTCCACGGTATGGCAAAATGGATGCGTGGACAACACAAAGACGAACTCGGACACGCTCGACGCATTTACGACTACATGGTCAAAACTGACCTAAAAATGTCCTTCGCACCTATTCAAGTCGAAGACGACAAATGCAAAACACCCCTCGATATCTTCAAAAAAGGACTCGAAAGTGAGCAGGGCGTTACAGCCGATATCTACAAAATCATGGACGAAGCCATCAAAGAGAAACACTACGGCATACAACTGTTCCTTCAGTGGTTCATTGACGAACAAGAAGAGGAAGAGGAAGCGATGCGTGGATTTATCAACACACTACAGCTCATCGGCGACAGCAGATCCGGACTACTCGCCCTCGACGCAAAAATGGGCGAGGAAGCTGGATCGGCTCACACCGACTAATTCACCGCTAACTCTTCCCCCGAATTGCGTAGACAAGCCCTAACCTACAACACTACGCTATTTCGTGCAAACAATGACAATGGTCAGCGTAAACCCTTTTCGCCAGCATACACACTGCATGCAACGTGTATTTTCAGGCGAAACTAAGTTTATGCTGACCGCTGTTTGCCGCAGCCTCCTCGCCGAAAACTACTCGCCACAGCCTCCTCGCCGAAAACTCCTCGCCGCAGCCTACTCGCAAGAAAATAAAATTTTCATTCTACCTGAAATACTTGAAATATTTACGGTGATGCATTATAATGGGTTACTATTTTTATGTATGGACACATGGTAAACAACACTAGCGTGAGCGTGAGCGTGAGCGTAATCGCAACCGTGAGCGCAACCGCAACCGCAGCAACCGTGTAGCCCAATCAAAGGAACACGCCCATAATGACTTCTACCCCATCATACCCCGCACCATACTCTATCTCGCAACTTATTCACGACTTGGAAAACAAACAACCCAACAGCAGAAGACAACCTGCCCCGCAACGCAATGTCGCCCCTGCCAACATCTTCCCCATTATTGCTGGTCCCTGCTCCGTTGAATCCGAAGAACAGATAGTGTCCATCGCACAAAGTGTTCGTAACGCCGGTGCAGTAATGCTCCGTGGCGGTGCCTACAAACCACGTACATCACCACACTCGTTTCGCGGACTTGGGGAAGACGGACTCAAAATGCTCAAAACTGCTCGGGAAGCAACAGGGTTGCCCGTTGTAACCGAAGTTCTCAGCGTCAAATACTTGGACACGGTTCTAAAATACGCCGACGTGTTGCAAATCGGTGCACGAAACTCCCAAAACTTCACCCTGCTAGAAGAGGTGGGGAAAACTCGCATGCCCGTACTCTTCAAACGGGGGTTCGCCATGACCTACCAAGAGGTTGTGAATGCTGTGGAGTACATTGAAATGGGGGGAAACAACCGCGTCATTATCTGTGAACGCGGTATGCGTACGTTCGAACCAGGGGTACGCAACACACTGGACATTGCCGCCGTGCCAATCCTCAAAGGGATGACCCATCACCCCGTTATTGTTGATCCTAGCCATAGCGTTACGGCAAAACATGTGCCCACCATGGCACTAGCATCTGTTGCGGCGGGAGCCGATGGTCTGCTAATCGAGGTGCACAACAATCCACAGATCGCCCTCAGTGATGGGGATCAAGCCATTACCACCACTGAGTTTGCTATGTTGTCT